>JBAPYG010000275.1:0-1924 GCA_049284615.1 Acidimicrobiia bacterium | reverse complement strand
CCCGAGTCCGGGGCATTCGCTGACCAGGAGAAACGCGCGAAACGCCTGCTCAGAAGTGGTTTCTGGTTCGCGTCATTTCGCGTTCTTGATCGTCCCATCGCACGCTCTCGCGCGATGGACGCGCGATGGAGCTCCTAGTGGTCACCTGCATCCCCTTAAAGAATGCAGCGGCTTTTCCATGCGAGCAAGAGGCCCGACACTGCGAGCCTCTCGGTCTACCAATCCATGCTCAACGAGTTGAGCCCACCAGGACAAGAACTTTGAGGCAGTGCTCGAAAAGCTCCTCATGAGATTGGATCAACTCTCCGGTATCAGCCAGCCTTGGACACGACCGGGATGACAGACGCGCCGGCCACCAGCGTTGCGGAAGGTGACAGCCCCAACATCGGACACTCAGCGCAAAAGGCATCCACCACCCATCACACTCCACGGCAAGGAGCCGAAGCATCGAAAGACTCCCTCGCACGAGTGGGTTTCAAATCAGATTGCGCCGTCGATGTCTTATGTGTGGCGTATGCGAGTGGCCGATGGGTGGGCGGGAAAATGGGGTGCGGAAATTCGGCCTCACGTGGGACCTTCGACCCTATCCACGGCCCATCCCAGTTCATACCTTCGAGTTAGTGGCCCTATCTCACTGACCCGAAAGGCGGTGACATTCATGAGCCAGAACCGAAGGGACGACTGGCGCAACGGCATCGTCGGACTCGTAATCATCATTGGCGCCGTAATTGGCGCCACCATAGGAGTGATCCTCGCAGGCGGTGCAGGCCTTGCGGTCGGCGGTGCATTCGGTGCAGCAGGCGGCGTCGTAGTCGGCGCAATAGCTCAAAGCTTCTACAAGAGCCACACGTAGGGAGCCAACGCTGTCTCGATACTCACAGGCAAGCGAAAGGGGTGAGACCCGAAATTCTCCTTGGCGTGAAGCGTCGGCACTTACGCGACATTCTTGGCCATTGGGCTGATTGCATCCGATCGCTGATAGACCACCGCTGCATTCGGTGGAATCACGCCGATTTCAGCCGCTCGGTATTGGCACATGTTCGAGCGGGCTTAGGCCGACACTCACTCCTGGCCGTAGAGGGTTATTCCCTGACCGTACCCCTCCACGAAGAGGTCGAGCACCTCGCCAGGTTCGGCATGCCGTCCAGTCTCGGCCTTGGAGTAGATCAGGTCCCCGTCGACCTCGACATCGAACACACCACTAGAACCAGTGATGAACTTCAACGTTCCCACGATGTGCTGATAACGAGAGAGGATGTCCTTGGCCGCGCTCACGGCGCGGTCTAGATAGTTTCAAGGGACACAGTAGGTGATCTCGATGTTGTGCATGCTTCGGCCAACGTAGCGGTCTTGGACCGACGCACATGGGCATCTGCGGAGCGCCTACGGCTTCGGCGTCTGCCTATTGCATTGAGGATCGACATGTCGAATTGTGCTGGTGCGCGTGAGTCCTTCCCGGGAGAGGGAGGAATCATGTCAACGACGGAACGATCACCGTCTCAGCCGTGGTCTCTGTACCCGTTTGTGTAGCTGAGGCGAGCTGTCGTTGGGTGTTTGGCCGGCGCCTCGGAGTCGACGTGAAGGCCAGTCAGCGTCTCAGGCGAGCTTCTTCTTCGAGGATCTCTTCTTCGGTGATGGGCTTGCGCCCGTAGACGTCCCAGGCGTGGAACGCCAGGCCGACTCCCCAGCCCAACGTGACAAACGCCGGCCACGGGAACCACACTCCTGATGCCGCGTAGATCACACCCCAGATCGCCCAGACGACCAGGTTTATCAGGATGTAGGCGACCAGGTGAGCGTTGAACTCGCGTTTCTTGTTGAGACGTTTCACCGCCTCTTCCCTCAGATCGGTGTCCGTCTCCGGGATTGTCTGCAGCACAGTCTGCATTTCGGTTTACCTCCTTGTCTCGACCCCGACCAGGGT
>JBAPYG010000274.1:0-3134 GCA_049284615.1 Acidimicrobiia bacterium | reverse complement strand
AGTAGGCCCCGTACACCGCGGCCTCGGCCGCCTTGGTTATGTCGGCGTCCGCGGTGACGATCGTGGGCCCGTTGCCGGACATCTCCATGATCGACCGCTTGATGCCCATCTGGGACACGATGCGAGCCCCGGTGGCCGATGAGCCGGTGAACCCGATGGCATCGACACCGTCGTGAGTCACCAGGGCCTCGCCGATCTCGCCGGCTCCGGGGATGACAGAGATAGCTCCCTTGGGCACGCCGGCCTCCTCGAAGACCTTCGCCATCTCGAGTAGCGCCCACGAGGTGAACTCCGGTGGCTTGACGATGATCGAGTTCCCGGTGGCCAGCCCCGGGCCGACATACTCCATCGGGATCATCACCGGGAAGTTCCACGGTGTGATGGCGACCCAGACACCAACCGGTCTGTGGACCGTGAACATGCGCCGGGTGCGCTCAGTAGTTGGGATGAACTCACCCGAGAGACGCTTCACGTCCTCGGCTGCGATCTGGAAGTAGTCGCCTGACTCGGCGATGTCGTCGACGGCCTCCTCGGCCAATGGCTTGCCCTGTTCCAGGGTGAGGATTCGCGCCACGTCGTCCACCCTGTCCTGCCACAGGTCGTAGATCCGCAGACAAAGCTCGGCTCGTTCGAACGCCGTCCAGTGCCGCATCTCCTCGGTGGCATCACGCCCGGCGGCGACTGCTCGATCGATGTCGGCGGCCGACGCTATCGGGACGTTGTATATGTGCTCGCCGGTGACCGGGGAATTGACCTCGTATTGACCGTCTCCGGTGCCTTCAGTCCATTCGCCGGCGATGAAGAGTTTCAGATCCTGAGCCATGCACGGAAGGTACCCGAAGACGGGGGATTTGAGTCGAAGCGATCGAATTCCGGAGGTGGCTACCCAACGGAGCGCCGGTAGTCTTGCCCTCCCATTGTTAAGGAGTGAGATGGGCCTGCAGGGAAGCAAGACCTCCGAGTGGTTCGACCGGGCCTCTGCCCGACTCATCAACGGCGTCTCCAGCCAGTTTCGTTACTGGGGCGACGACGACACGATCGTCATCGACCGCGGCGAGGGCGGTCATGTCTTCGACATGGACGGAAAGCGTTACATCGACTTTCAGTGCGGCTTCGGTCCCATCATCCTGGGCCACGCCGACCCCATCGTCGGAGTCGCGGTCACCGAGGCCGTGGGCGCCGGCACGACCTTCGCCATGTCGCAACGGCGTGAGGTGGAAGCCGCCGAGACGGTGATGGAGGCCCTCGAGTGGGCCGATGGCATGCGATTCACGAACACGGGGACCGAAGCGACGATGCACGCCATCAGACTGGCCCGGGGCTTCACCGGGCGGGACATAGTGCTCAAGTTCGAAGGCCAATATCACGGTGTTCACGACTACGTCATGTTCTCGACCGCGGGGGCGCCGCCATCGGGCCTCGGCTCGCGATTCCAGCCCGTGCCCTGGCAATCGAGCTCGGGCATACCGGATTCGATCCGAACCTACATCCGGACGCTCCCTTTCAACGACCTGGGGCTGGCCCGCCGTCTCTTCGCAGACCAGGGTCGCCGAATCGCCGCGGTGATCGTCGAGCCCACCCTGGGCAACGCATTCGGCTTCATGCCCGTCGATGGGTTCCTGCAAGGTCTGCGCGAGCTGTGTGACGAAGCCGGGTCTGTTCTCATCTTCGACGAGGTCAAGACCGGGTTCCGGATCGCCACCGGTGGCGCCCATGAGTACTTCGGGGTGAAGCCGGACATTGGCACCTACGCGAAGGCCATGGGCAATGGCTTCCCGGTCGCCGCAATCGCCACCCGGGGCGAGCTCGTCGAGGGATGGAAAAAGGGCGGGATCGCCCAGGCCGGGACGTATTCGGGCAATGGGGTGGCCGCCGCCGCGGCCAAGGCGACGGTGACCCAGCTCCTCTCCGGCGAGCCGCTCGCCAGGGTCGAGAAGGTGGGCACGGCGCTCATGGAGGGGTTGGGCCGGGTGCTCGCCGACAAAGGTGTCGACCACAAGATCACCGGGCACCCTGCGATGTTCTCGATCTATCTCGGGGAGGGGGACCCGAAGGAGTTCCGTGACACGACGGGCCACGATCACGACATGTACGAAGACATCTGCTTCAAGATGATCGGCAAGGGGGTCATGCCCTGCCCCGACGCTCTCGAGCCATGGTTCGTCTGCGCCGCGCACTCGGATGAGGACGTGGCGACCACGCTTCAGGTGTTCGAGGAGTCGCTGACCGAGTCGATGGCCGGTTGATCGAGACCGTCGTGGCCGATCTGTCGCTCGACCTTGGACGGCATAGGGTGAGCACATGACGTCTGTATGTGTTTCCGGTGCCGGCGGAAAGCTCGCCGGGCCCATCGTCGAGGCTCTGAGGGCGGACGACGAGCTCGACCTCGTCTCGCTCTACAACCCCAACCGGGCCGGCCAGAGCATGGCCGGCCTGGTCGTGACGGGCGACGGTGGGGAGGTGCGCGTGGACGTAGTCGTCGAGACGGCGCACCCCGATGTCGTCTTCGACAACCTCGAGATGTGGCGTGATGGCGGCGCCGCCGCCGTGGTCGGAACCTCGGGCTTCACGCCGTATCGCCTCGAGCTGTTGCGGTCGATGTGGGGAGAAGACACCCCGTGTCTGGTCGTCCCCAACTTCTCGATCGGCGCGGTGCTCATGATGCGATTCGCTGCCGAGGCGGCCCAGCATTTCGAGGCGGTCGAGATCGTCGAGCGTCATCACTCCACCAAGCCCGATGCCCCCAGTGGCACCGCCCTCGCTTCCGCCATGGGCGTCAGCGAGGGCGGGGGCTCGTCGGCCGAGGGCTCCGAGGAGCTCGTGCCGGGCGCGCGCGGTGCTTCGGTGGAGGGTGTCCGGGTGCATTCGCTGCGGCTCCCGGGTCTGATTGCCCAGCAGGAAGTGGCCCTCTCCAATGCCGGTGAGGTACTCAGCATCGAGCACCTTTCCACGAGTTACGAATCGTTCGCGGCAGGTGCCGTGCTGGCGGCCCGCACGGTGGGGACCCTCGATGGGGGCGTCCACTTGGGGTTGGGCACCATCCTCCAATAGGTTTCCGACATGGCAAAGATCCACGGCGGCCAGATAATCGCCCGGGCGCTCCGCAACGAGGGCGTGGACACACTCTTCACGCT
>JBAPYG010000273.1:0-3923 GCA_049284615.1 Acidimicrobiia bacterium | reverse complement strand
TTCCGATCCTCGAGAAGAACAGCCAAAAGCCTCTATCCCTCGCCAGGCAGAGGTTGGATGATGGGGGCTGGATGACCCAGCTAGGGGCATCCAGGAAAGGAGGTGATCTACCGTGACAGCGCTTCGTGAGAGGCCGATGACGGAGGTCACCCGGATGCCGGCACGGCGTTCCCATGTGATGGAGTGGTTCCTCGGGATCGCAGGTGCTCTGGCGGCAGGAGTCGGAGCGTGGATGTACTACGTGCCGACCGATTGGTTCCTCGGTGGGCTTGCTGAGGGTTGGTACTTCGGCATGTTCATCGCGGCCGGTCTGCTGCTTGCGACCGCATTCGGGCACTTCGCTCGGATGGCCTACATCGATGATCGGGCGTTCACGGCCCGCGTGGTCGTGACCACGGTGCTTGCACTGGCTGCCCTTGGTGGCGCCATCGCCTTCGCCGTGATCCTGATCATCTAGACCAGTTCGGGGATCGGGGCTTCACGATGTGGGGCCCCGATCCCGTAGACCCGTCACCGCATCTGTCGGGTTGTCAGACTGAGGTGACATGTCCTCCGGCGAGGGCGATGCGTCGCTTCGCCATCCCGATGAGCCCCGGGTCGTGAGCTGCCACCACGAAGAGGAACTCTTTGGCATGGGATTGCAGCACGCTGCCCAGTAAGGCGCGTCGGTCCTGATCGAGGCCGATCGTCGGCTCGTCGAAGAGCATGATCTCCACCGGACGAGAAGCAGCTACCACCAGCGATGAGGCTTGTTGTTGGCCCCGGCTCAACTGGGTCGGAAAACGCTTGAGCAGCCCCTCGAGATCGAACGCGGCAACGAGATCGTCCGCAAGGGGCGTGGGCTCTACGGCTCCACTGGAGGTATGTGCGTATGCGATGTTGTCGGCGATCGTCAGGTCGTCGAAGAGCACCGGATGATCCGGGCTGTATCCCGCCTTGAGCCGTGCGGCCCGACGATGAGCCTTCACTCCGTCGATCTCGACGGTCCCGTTCTTGGGACGCTGTAGCCCGGCGCACAATCTGAGGAGGGTGCTCTTCCCGGCTCCGTTCGGCCCGACGACGGCCACCAGGCCTGTGCCGGCCACGCGAAGCCGGTGAATGTCGAGGACCCGCTGGTCTCCGTATTCGACGGTGGCGTCGTCCACCTTGATAGCTGTGCTCATTCTTCCGCCTTTGGTGAGGTCGTCATGGTCAGGACGATGAACCAGGCCGCTACCACGAACATTGCCAGCGTTGGGTTCCAATGGTTCGTGAGGGAGATGACTGCGCTGACCGTGAGGAAGAGGGCCAGCACGGGCATGGCGCTCCTCATCGCCAGGCTGCCGTGGAGACGCTCGGCGCCATAGCGATCGATCATGGCCGCCAGGTCAGGGCTGCCCAGCCGCGCCTGGACCATCGAGGAGGCTCCTGCCGCCACGGCCACGGCGAGCACCTCTGGTGTGTGGAGCTCGCCGGGAAGCCGATAGACGATCGCAAAGCCGGCCATCCCGATTGCCACCGTCGCCAAGACGGCGATGGCACCCTCTGTCACCAGGGTCAGCCGGGCAGGCACCCGGCTGGACCGGTGCATCAAGGGGCTCCTGACCACTGCGGCGAGTGGAGCTGTGAGGTCCACGGCGCCAACCGCCAGCACACCAGCCACCGCCGCGAGTCTCGCCGCGGTGTCCTGGAGGACGGCGAGGGACACGACGACACCGCCCACCATGGTGACCAGTCTCACCAGGACGATCGCCGGTGCCCCGGACAGCGAGCGGATCGGGCGCCACAGCCACACCGGCATCTTCCCCACGCCGGGCTTTCCCCGGGCGACACGGGGCCCGTCGCGGCTAGCCCGGAGGGATGCCAGGGCAGACCGGTAGTCCAGCAGAGCCGCCCCGTACAGCAGTTCGGCCAGGACGAGCGACCGCGACCACATCTGGTCGAGTCGGATGTCGGCTGACCGCATGGCGGCGAGGGCGAGGGCTGCCACGGCAAGGAGAAGGAGCCATCCGACGGCGTCCTCGGGCGTGGGCGCAGTGAGTCCGACCATCGCCAGCAACACCGAAATCACCAGGGCGGTGCCGCGATCGAGCCACTGCAGCCCGTCCAGGTTCCACAACACCGCCAGACTCACGATCGCAATCCCGACCGACATCCCCACGAGGGTGCGCTGTGTGGAGAGAGCCCAGTCGAAGTTGCCTCGCTCCGCCATCGCAGTCAGCCAGGCGGCACCGAGCCCGAAGAAGCCACTGACGAACACAGCCTGGCGCACGACGGCCACCCTGGCGGGCAAGGCGGTCCTTCCCGAGAGCCCCAAGAGCACTTGAGCCTCGGACATCAGCAGCGGACCGCCGCGAATCCCCGACCACCAGGCGAACAAGCCACACCCCACGATCGCAATCCTCAGAAGACGATCGACGTCGGCGTCACCGAGTGGTAGGAGGCCCGCAACGATGGTGGCATAGACCGGAAGCACGATCCACGCCACGAAGAACAGGTACATCGGCCAGAGCAGCCGGCTCAACGACCACGTGTGAGCCCGCACCGGAGTGGTGGCGGGCGAAACAGGTGATGACGTTGTCATGTCCAACACGTCATGCAAGCGCGGGCGGGTCGCTGTGACAAAGTCTTCCCGGAAGTGGGGTTGTGACGGTCTCCGGACCATCCGGGCCGCGGGTCTGGGGTGATCAGCCGGTGACCGTCACCGTCGTGACCATTCCCATCTCGTAGTGCCCCGGGTAGTTGCAGAGGAGCGTGTAGATCCCCGGCTCCAGGTCGACTTCGAGGTCGACGGTCACCCCCGGGACGATGTCCTCGACTTCGTCGACCACGGTCAACCCGCTCAGATCCGCCACCCCCTGGGAAAGGGTGATCCCGGAGCCGTCTCCCTCCACGATCTCGAGCTCGTGCACCACGGTCCCCTCGTTGTTGATGGTGAATGACACGACTCCGGAGGGCAACGTGCTCTCCACGGTGATCGTCTCATCGCTGAGGGTGACGGGGGTCTCGATCGCCGATGCGGGGGCACCGCCGGAGCACGCGGTCGCCACGGCCGCCACGATCAGAGCCAGGGCCATCGCGTGAGCTCTCATGTGATCGCCGGCTCGATGCGGGGCCGCGGACGAAGCACGTACCAGGCGGCGGGCACGAGGAACACCATCCATACGAGGATCTCGGCGTAGGTGGGTACCGGTTGCAGGCCAATGAAGGCGGTCAGGACCCCGGCGCGCACCGTGCCCGGATCGATGAGCGCGCTCAGGTCGAGTGCCGGGCTCTGCCCCCACGGGAAGAGCCCGGCTTCGGCGAATTCGTGGATTGCGGAAGCCAAGAGGCCTGCCGCCACCACCACGAGCACGATCCCGGTCAATCTGAAGAAGCGGCCGAGATTGACTCGGGTGCCACCCTTGAATATCAGATACCCGACGATGCTCGCAGCGGCGATGCCTGCCGCCGCTCCGCCGAGGGCGACCCCCGGAGTGTCGGTCCCGTTGACGATGGCAAGGAGGAAGATGGCGGTTTCCAGACCTTCCCTGACCACGGCGACGAAGGCAAGCACCACGAGGGCCCACATCGAGCTGGAGTCGAGGGCTGCCGCGGTTCGCTCTTCGAGGTCCGACTTGAGACCGGCGCTGTGCCTCCTCATCCATACCAGCATGTAGGTGACCCCGACCACTGCGAGCAGTGTGAGCGACCCTTCGAGTGCTTCTCGCATCTGCAGCGGGAGCCGCTCCTCGGCGACGTTCAGACCAAACGCGACGGTCACACATAGAGCCGCGGCAAGACCGACACCGGCCCACATGGGGCGCAACCACTTCCTGCCGGCATTGGCGATGAGGAAGGCGGCGACGATGCCGATGATCAGGCTGGCTTCGAGGCCTTCACGGAGACCGATGACGAATGTGGTGAGCATGGGAGACCAACAAAGTCGTTAGGTAGCTAAACAC
>JBAPYG010000272.1:0-5840 GCA_049284615.1 Acidimicrobiia bacterium | reverse complement strand
GGTGATCATCGGGCTCGACAACACCATCCTCAACGTCGCGCTCCCCACCCTGGTCCGAGAGCTCGGCGCATCGGCCAGCGACCTGCAATGGATGGTCGACTCATACGTGCTGGTCTTCGCCGGGTTGCTACTCACCATGGGTGCGCTGGGTGATCGGTTTGGCCGGAAGCTGGCGCTCACCTCGGGTCTGGTCATCTTCGGCGCCGCCTCGGTGTTTGCCGCCTTCGCCGACTCGTCCAGCGCGCTGATCGTGGCCCGTTCCTTCATGGGAGTGGGAGGCGCTTTGATCATGCCGGCGACTCTTTCGATCATCACCAACACCTTCAGCGGTGAGGAGAGGGGGCGGGCCATCGCGGCATGGGCCGCTGTGGCCGGTCTCGGCATCGTCATCGGGCCCGCCCTCGGCGGGTGGCTCCTCGAGCACTTCTGGTGGGGGTCGGTGTTCCTGATCAACGTGGTGATCGCCGGCGCAGCCATCGTTCTCGGCTTCTTCCTGGTCCCGGAATCGAAGGATCCCAAGGCGACACCCCTCGATCCACTCGGTGCGGCCCTCTCCATCGCCGGATTGGTCAGCCTCGTGTACGCGATCATCGAGGCCCCTGACAAAGGTTGGACGGACGGGACGGTGCTCGCTGCGTTTGGCCTCGCCGCGGTCCTGCTCGGAGGGTTCCTCTGGTGGGAGAGACGGAGCGAGCACCCGATGCTTCAGCTCGACTTCTTCAAGAACCCCCGGTTCAGTGCGGCCAGTGGCGCCATCACCCTGGTCTTCTTCGCCATGTTCGGCACGGTGTTCATGCTCACCCAGTATCTCCAATTCGTCCTCGGGTTCACGCCCCTCGAAGCAGGGATCCGAGTCCTGCCCATTGCCACGATGATCATCGCCGCACCGCTCTCGGCCCGTCTCGTGGAGAAGATCGGAACCAAGATCGTGGTGGCGTCCGGCCTGACCGTGGTGGCGATGGCGATGGCATGGCTGGCCCTGATCACCATCGACTCCGGGTACGGCCACGTCGCAGTGACCCTCGCACTGCTCGGCGTCGGCATGGGCACAGCGATGGCACCCGCGACGGAGTCGATCATGGGCTCTCTGCCCCTGGCCAAGGCGGGTGTCGGCTCGGCCATGAACGACACCACACGTCAAGTCGGCGGGGCCCTTGGTGTCGCCATCCTCGGAAGCATCCTCGCCTCGTCGTATGGCGCTTCGATGGAGCCGGCCCTGACCGCATTGCCAACCGAAGCGGCGGCACAGGCAGGCGATTCCGTCGGCGGTGCCCTCGCAGTGGCCGGCGCCATAGGGGATGCGGGCCCCTCACTGGTCACCGCGGCCCGGGAGGCCTTCGTGACCGGGATGTCGGCCGCGGTCTGGGTCGCGGCCGGAATCGCCCTGCTGGGGGCCTTGCTCACGTGGGTGTACTTGCCCGCCAAGGCTCTCGACCCGAGCGACCGACGGGCGATGTACGGGCCTGAGTCGAGTCAAGCGACCGCGGACATCTGATGGCGGCGCCCGTCGGACGGCCCCGAGATCAGACAGTCGAGGCCAAGGTCGTCGCGTCCACCTTCGACCTGCTCAATGAGGAGGGTCTCGGTGGTCTGAGTGTGGAGGGGATAGCGACGCGAGCAGGTGTGAGCAAGGCAACCATCTACCGGCGGTGGGACTCCAAGGAAGAGTTATTGGTCGATGCCTTCGCCTGTGTCGTGGAGGAGGTCACGGTCCCGGACAGTGGCGACATCAGAGAAGACCTCGTCGCCGCGGTACGGGCCATGTGGGGGTTCGTGTGTGACTCACGGGCCGGGGAGGTGTTTCCCTGGCTGGTCGGCGAGATAGCCAGTGGCAGTCAGATTGGCCGCCGGTACGCGGCGGCTGTGATCCGCCCCCGACGTGAGATGTTGTCCGGTCTGATCGGGCGCGCCGTCCAGCGTGGCGACCTACGCGCCGACCTGGACGTCGACCTCGCGGTCGACATGATCACCGGAGCGGTTGTCATCCGTCGGATGTTGGGCCAGTTCGACCAGACGCCTCAGTCCTGGCCCGAAAGCCTCGTCGACACTCTCTTGGCGGGGTGGTCCTGAGAATGTGGCCCGGCTGCGGCTTGGTGTGGCATCGGCCTATCGGTCGGCGCCGCCTAGGTCAGTCGCATGAGCAAGCCATGTTCGACCCCGACCCATGACGGGGGTGGCTTGGCTCCGACGGGGAGCATGCCCCACGCCTCCTCGGCGGTGATGATGCGGGGCTCGTCGAGAGCCATGACCTCGCCGTCGATCCGCAACTCTGCCTCTCCTGAGACGAGGATGTTACGTGCCCAATCGGACGAGGTTCCGTAGTTGAGGAGGAATAGATACCCGTCGTCCACGCGATGGGCGTCGAGAGGAGTGCGATGGGTGTCCCCGGACTTGCGCCCGACGTGCACCAGGACCGGCCACTTCCCCCTCTCGACCTGACCCGGGTTGAGGAGCCGGTTGAACCGTGCCAGCCATCGGGGGAGCGTCATCGGGGCACCACGATCGACTTGGCGCGGGCATGACCCTCGCCCTGGTAGGCGAGGGCATCGGCGGCCCGATCGAGGGTGAACGTGCGATCCATGACGGGACGGACGGCACCAGCCTCGACCATCCGTCTCAACACCTCGCCGTCGTCGCCACTGGGGACGGCGGTGTGGCTTGTGAAACTCTGGCTCCAGATCCGGGATCGGATCACACCGGCGACGAGACGGGGGACCGGGCTGACCCACCGGCCCTTCCTGCCGGTGATCATGACCAGACGTCCGCCCCTACCGAGCATCCGGCGAGATCGGCCCAGCGAACGACTGCCGGCGTTGTCGAAGAAGACGTCGAAGGGTTCGTCGATGTCGGTGAATTCCTCCTTGGTGTAGTCGACGACACGATCCGCTCCCAGATCGGAGGCTGTCTCGAGGTTGTGGGTGCTGCAGACGGCTGTGATGTGGCCGGCGCCGAGTGCCCGGGCGATCTGGACGGCGAAGGTGCCGACCCCACCGGATGCACCGTTGACGAGCACCCGCTCTCCCGTCTTCAGCCCGGCCCAGTCGCGCAGCCCCTGGAGTGCTGTGAGGGCTGCCACCCCCAGCGTCGCACTCTCCTCCAGGGAGAGATTCGCGGGCCGGGGCGCCAGCACCGAGGCTCGGGCCGCGGCGAATTCGGCGAACCCGCCACCGCCGGCGTCCCCAAAGACCTCGTCGCCGATTCGGAAGCCGGTCACGGCGTCACCGACGGCCACGATGGTGCCGGCCACGTCTGCGCCCGGTATCCGTCTCTTGGGATCGACCAGACCCATCGTGGCCCGAGCCAGATAGGGGGTGCCGGTCAGGTAGTGCCAGTCGAGAGCGTTGATCGACGAGGCGGCGATGCGAACCAACACCTGGTCGGGCTGCAGGCTCGGGACGGGGAGCTCCCTGATGTCGATGACTTCTCGGGGAGGCCCGAAGGCGCTCTGGTAGGCCGCCAGCATCGTCTCCGGCACGGTGGCGGCGGCTTTGGCTCTCGTTGCTGGGCTGACTTCCATGATTCTCCTCTTCGTACACTGTAAGGTGAACATATCCATACAACGTAAGGTTGTCAAGTGAAATGACTTACCTTGTACGATCTGTGGTGATGGTCAGTCAGAAGTCACCCCGGACGCGTCATCCGCTGAGCAGAGATCGGGTGCTTTCCGCGGCTGTCGAGCTAGCCGATGGGGCCGGTCTCGGGGCATTGACCATGCGTGGCCTGGCAGACACCCTCGACGTCGAGGCCATGTCTCTCTACTACCACGTGGCCAACAAGGAGGCACTCCTCGACGGAGTCGTCGAGATGGTGGTCGAGGAGATCAACGAAGCGGTCTCGGAGCTACCGGCGGCGACCGGCCCCGAAGACTGGAAGAGCGTCATGCGGTCCCGGATCCTCGCCGCCCGTGAGGTGATGCTCCGACACAAGTGGGCACCGGCGGTACTCGAGACCCGAACCACGATGAGCCCCGCGGTCTTGCTCTATCACCACGGTCTGCTCGAGATCTTCCGTGCCGGGGGGGTGTCCTACGATCTCGCCCATCACGCCCTCCATGCCCTGGGCAGCAGGGCACTGGGGTTCACCCAGGAGCTGTTCGACCCCGCCCCCGACTCGGACGACGAGGAGATGAACGACGAGATGCTGACCGAGATGGCATCCCAAGTCCCCCTGCTCATCGAGTTGCTGGGCGAGATCGCCCATGAGGGCCCGGACACCACCATCGGTTGGTGTGACGACCAGACCGAGTTCGAGTTCGGGATCGACTTGCTGCTGGATGGCATCGAGCGACATGCCGGGAGGGCCATCTGACCGTTCTGTGAGTGTTTTCTTGCAGACCCTGGTGGAAAACACTCACAGAACGGTCCTCGCCCGGGAAGTGCGTGACCTTACGCCGTATGGTAGGGTCCCTGGACGTAGCGTGTCTGCACCGTTCGTGGTGAGGAGAGGAAGAGGATGGCAATGACCGAAGATCGATACCCGGCCCGTCTCGACGCAACCCTCGAAGAAGGGTTGAGTCGCTGGCTCTGGCTGGTGAAGTGGTTGCTGATCATCCCGCACCTGTTCGTCTTGGCCTTCCTGGGGATCGCCTTCTTCTTCATGACGGTGGTGGCGTTCTTCGCCATCCTGTTCACCGGTCGCTATCCGAGGTCGATATTCGACTTCAATCTCGGAGTGATGCGTTGGGGCTGGAGGGTGGCCTACTACTCGTACAGCGCCCTGGGCACGGACCAGTACCCCCCGTTCACCCTCGATGATGTCGAATATCCCGCTCGCTTCGACGTCGACTACCCCGAAGAGCTATCCCGTGGCCTGGTGCTGGTCAAGTGGTGGCTTCTCGCCATCCCCCACCTCATCATCGTGGGGATCCTCGAGACGGGCCTCATCTGGAGTCGAACCATCACCGAGAACGGCCAGGTGGTCTATGAGGTGGGGACCGGCTTGATCGGGCTTCTCGTGTTCATCGCAGGTGTGATCATCCTCTTCTCGGGCAAATACCCCCAGGGGCTCTTCGACTTCATCATGGGGCTGAATCGGTGGGTGTTCCGGGTCTGGGCCTACGTCGGGTTGATGCGCGACGAATATCCGCCGTTCCGCTTCGATGCCGGTGGCACCGACCCGGGCTCGACGAGCGGGGACGGGATCGAGACCAGCTGAATTCGGGCGACGGGTACCGTCGACGGCGATGACCGTCGCCGCCGCGCCCGTCCCCAAACCCCGGATGCGGGGTTGGATCCACGCCGTGATGGCGCCGGTCTCGGCGATGGCCGGGGCCACTCTGGTGGTCACCGCTCCCACCGCTCAGGCTCGTCTCGCCTCGGCGATCTTCGCGGCCACCTCGGTTCTACTCTTCACGACCTCGGCCTTGCTGCATCGTGGGCGATGGAGCCCCGACACCGAATCGATCCTGCGCCGGCTGGATCACGCCAACATCTATCTGATCATCGCGGGCAGTTACACCCCGTTTGCCATGCTTGCCATGCCCCCAGACCAGGGTGCGACCTTGCTCTGGATAGTCTGGGTGGGCGCCGCCTTCGGAGTCTTCTTCCGTGTCTTCTGGCTGGCCGCCCCGCGCTGGCTGTACACGGCGCTGTATGTGGTCATCGGTTGGGTCGCCGTCTTCTTCGTTCCCGAGCTGGTCGAGGGGGCCGGCCCGCTGGTGGTCGCTCTGGTCTTCACCGGCGGGCTCCTCTACACCGCGGGGGCGATCGTCTACGCCCTGAAGCGTCCCAACCCATCGCCCGACTGGTTTGGCTTCCACGAGTTGTTCCACAGCTTGACCGTGGCCGCTTACGTGACTCATTTCGTGGCGATATGGATCGTGGTCCACGCCTGAAGACATT
>JBAPYG010000271.1:0-6999 GCA_049284615.1 Acidimicrobiia bacterium | reverse complement strand
ACCCTCCACCTCGGTGTCGGCCAAGCCCTGGGTGACATCGACGGAGAGTTGGGTCGCTACCTCGCCGGCATCGAGTGCATGCCAAGTCGAGACATTCGACGGAGGGGACGTCGGCGATTCTGTGATGCTCAGATTCTGCTCCCGTTTCTAGTGAGCGATTCATCCAGTGATACTCAGCAAACCCACGGCTCACATCCCCCACTGGAGGTGAAAACCAACAGTGCGTCGCGCGGCGGGGGCGTGGACTGAGACCACCAGAGATCGACGACGTCTCGCCCGGACGTGCCCGAATCTCTCCGCCTGCAGTCTCAGGCTCTCTGCAGTGCTCTCCCATGCACGGTGAGCGCCCAGATCACGAAGGCATTGGCGGTGATCATGATGATCGCCCACAGTGGGTAGTAAGGGAGCCACGCGAAGTTCACGAGTGTGCTCAGCACCGCAACGGTCACTCCCACAACGCGCGCCCAGGTCGCTCCGCTGAGGAGGCCGAGGCCGGCGATGAACACAATGATCCCGGCTGTCAGATGGATCCAGCCCCACGTCGTCACGTCGAGTTCGAGCACGTACTTGCCAGCCAGCACGTAGAGCTCGTTCTCCAGAATTCCCACGAAGCCGGCGAATGCGTGGAAAAGCCCGACGAGCATCAACATCACGGCCGCGTATGAAGTCCAACCCACCGCCCAGCCGCTTGGTTCGTCCTGTGTCGTCATCGGTTCTCCCTTCACGTGGCGCTCACGGGCGAGTCTGCCGCCCTGCCAACTCGAGTGAGTCCACTAGACACGCGGGCCGGTTTCATCCCCCCGAGTGGGTGGTTTCGACGACGGCTCACTCGTGCTCGAAGGCCGCTTCGACGTCGTAACCGAGGGCAAGGGCGATTCTCGGGGCTGCTGCCACGACCCTCGGCCCTCCTGCGGTTGGAGCCACCGCGAGCAACGCCCCCACGACCTCTTCGGTTGTCGCGCCCGCTTCCAACCCTGCGTCTACCAGCGATCGGAATGTCTTGGTCGGAGCGTCCATGCAGACGGCTGCTCCGATGGAGACGAGAGCCCGGGTCCGTGAGTCCAGCAATGTCTCGTCCGATGCGCCCGAGGTCCGTGGCTCCGAGACGGCGGCCAATCTCCTAAGGAGCTTTTCGATATCCGCGCTGGGTGACATGGCTTCCTGTCGCCGTCGGTGGTGCTCCGCAACAACAGAGCTCTTCGGGAATTAGACATCCACCGTCGTCCGCCAACATCACCCTTCCAGGGGGATTGTCGTTAGCGGGTCAGCAAGCCGATCTCGTGGGACTTGGCCACGGCCTCACTTCGCGTGGAGCTGCCCAACTTTCGATAAATCGACGTCGCTTGTGACTTGACCGTGTGACGGGACACGAATAGCTGTTCCCCTATCTCCGGGAAGGACATGTGGGTGGCCAGAAACGGCAGCAATCGAAGTTCGGCCTTGGTCAGGGTCGGGAGACGCACTATCCCCGGTCCCAAGGTGGCCAGCGACTCTCTGACGGAGTCCAGCTCCGAGGGAAGGACACCGAGGTCTGGACGCTGGAGAACGATGTCCTCCGCCTCGCGTATCAAGACGCGTGCCCCTGCGATATCGGACAGTTCGACTTGGGTCCGGGCCATTTCGAGCAATATCTGGACACTCTCCCCGGGGATGGCGGCGCTCAGCAGCGGTCGCACCACCGTTGCGCGGGCGAGTAGTTTCAGAGCCTTGCGGATGTCGTTGTTCCGGCGAGCACAACGGGCAGCGGCGATGAGCGGCAATCCACTGGATTGATAGCCGTCGAGTGCGTACTCATCGATCAAGGCCACGGCCCTATCACAGAGATCGGCGGCGAGGTCCCAGTCCTTACGTCTCATCGCGATCAGCGCCCGCTGTCCCAGAGCCAATATCACCGTGGGCCACGACTGATTCTCCGATCCGATCTTGGCGGCCTCGACAAACGACGCCTCGGCCAGATCGGTATCACCGTTCATCACATGAGCGAGACCCTTGGTGAGGAGAATCGCTGGCATCCATCTCGAGCCGGGACCTCCAGCTTCGAGTGCAGTATCGATGTCGCGAACCATCTGCTCGACCCCGGATCGGATACCTGCCGCCCGAACGAGATGGATGACGGCGCGAGCGTCATTGTCGGCCTGCCCACGGGACGCCATATCGAGCCATCTCTCCGTCTCTGAGATGTTGCCCTCTTGAAGGTGTACGAGGGCACCGATTGCGGCCAGGCCCGGATATTCCTCCAAGGCGACATTCTCCTCGAGCCAGTCCATCCACATGAGGACTTCCGCTACCTGACCCGTCGCGTAATGACTCTTTATCAGACGCTCCATTAGCCGCGCGAATGCAACGGTGTCTCCAGCTTTCAGAGCGTGGGCGATCGCCTCGCGCTCCATTCCATTGGCTCCGTACCATGCCGCCGCTTCGGTGTGCACCGCTCGAAAACCGTCAGGATCATTTCGCTCCATCTCGGTGCGGAGGGCCGCGCTCAGGACGGGATTCATTGCAAACCATGAGTTGTCGTGATCCAGGTGGTGGACCAGATGGGTATCGCTCTCGAGAGATTCCAGGACCCGTTGTGAGTTCGAGCCGCCCGATATCGCGTCACACAAGGCGCCAGACATTTGCTCCAGGTGAGACATCGACGTCAGAAACCGTCTGCGCCCGGTCGATATGTGGGGGATGATGTCACTCCGCACGAACTCGTTCAGGTGTCGCTGGGTTTCGATCATGTTGGGGGCACGTCCCAGGTTCTTGTTGTTCCCTGCAACGGCGGTGAGGAACGCCGCCGCCGGCCACCCCTCTGTCGCTTCCATGATGTCGATGGCCACGTCAGCGTCCAGACCCAGCCCGGCGGTCAATTCCGTAAGTTCCTCGACGCTGAACGCCAGTTGCTCGTCGTTGACCTCGAGGAGTCGCCCGCTGGCGCGGAGTGCGGAGAGTCCGATCTTGGGCGTCGAGCGTGAGGCCAAGGCGAGCCGGGCCACACCTTCGAGGCATAGCACCAACTCTGCGAGGACGTCGATGGCGGCGCGACTCTTGAGGACCTCGACGCTGTCGATGACCATCACCACGGGTTGGCCGACCCTGCCGAGGAGTTCGACGAGATACTGGGTGCCTTCGATCGTGGGCCCCTGGGCTTCGATGGACTGGAAGTGGGCCACGTCCTCATCCGCGATCAGCCCGACGCGTCCCAGGGAAGCCGCAAGATGCCGGAGGAGGTTCTTGGCGCTGGATTCGTCGCGGCGGAGACTTAGCCAGGCAACGGGAGCTGACTCGATCCCGACCCATTGCGTCAGGGTCGTCGTCTTCCCGTAGCCGGCCGGTCCGATGAGGAGGATCACATCGGCATCGGTCATCGTCAGCGTATCGAGGAGGCCCCGTCTGAGGATGTCTCCGGAGCGCTGCCGCGGTGGCCTCAGGTCAATGGCCGGCGATGGGGTGTTAGGGAGCATCCCAGCCTCATCGATGACTCGTGGATGATCGCCAATCATGGTCAAGGATTCGAAGACTACAGGGCCGACCCCGAGTTGAGACCGGTCGTCGAGCGAAACAGGATTCAATCGCCTTCCAAGGCGATTGAAAGACGTGGAATTGTCGTGGCGATCCTGGCGGTTCCCACGATTGGCGCCACCGTCATCACCGCGTAGAGGATCTCTTCGTCTCGGGCCCCGGAGGCCCAAACCTCATCCCGGGCGACCTGAAGTGAGGCGATCTCGGCGTCGAGGGCCACCAACCCGGCGAGCTTCACCAGAGCGCGTGTCCGATCGTCGAGGAGTCGGGGGTTGTCCGCATTTCCACCCGACATCACCATTCTCAGTGATCCCTCGTCATTCAAGGTCAGCCTGCGCAGGAGTTCACGGTGCTCTGTCGTGAGGGTCATCTCTCGATCGTAAGTCGTGATTTGGGCTCGGTCATCGCCCGACCGGGGCGATGCGCGGCTCGTTTTCGCCCATCGTGGGGGATGCCTTGGCGGAGGCTCGTCTGTTCAGTCGCCCTTGAGGAACGCCGCTAACGGCGATACACGAGAAAGGGCCTGCCCCGTGCCGCTTATGGACCTCTTTTGGTCGATGCTCTGGTTCTACATGCTCTTCATCTGGATATGGCTGCTCATCAGTCTGTTCTCTGACACATTCCGCAGCGATGACCTCTCCGGCTGGGGCAAGGTTCACGACACGAACACCGTGGTCGGCAGTGAGGCCATGGAGTTGACCGGCATGCCCGACGGGCTCGAAGTCACCAATGACGTGTTCGAATCGGATCGCAGCGTCGTCTTCCAGCAGGCAGAGAATAGATTGCACACCATCAAGGCCCTAATGGTGGCAACCCTCGCCTGACGGGCGGTCTTGGTCCGGGACATGGGACACGCAGAGACTCATGGGCTTCAGTTGGCTGAGGAGGGCACATGACGTCGAATGTCAGAAAGAGGCTGCGGACACCACGTGCTGCTGCGGCGGCGGGCATCATCTTCGCCTTGTTGCTAGGGACGGTCTACGTGTTGCTCCGACTGTCGATCCCCACCGACCCGAGCGACAGCGCGTGGCTGGACGAGCGCTCCGGCTATGTCAGGCTCGCTCTAGGGCTCGTGCCGTTTGCCGGGATTGCGTTCCTGTGGTTCATGGGCGTGGTGAGAGACCGAATCGGCGACCGCGAGGATCGGTTCTTCTCGACGGTGTACAGCGGAAGCGGTCTGTTGTTCCTGGCGATGGGCTTCGTCTCAGCGGCCGCGGCAGGCTCACTCCTGGCGACATACGGCAGCGTTGGTCAGGGGATTCTCGACAATGGGATCTATACGTATGGACGAGACGTCGTCTATCGGATCAGCAATGTCTATGCAATGCGCATGGCCGCCGTCTTCATGTTCTCGCTTGGCACGGTGGGATTTCGCACCAAAGTCACTCCAACATGGCTGAACATCATCACCTATGGCTTGGCGGCCAGTCTGCTCATTGTGATCGGCTTCAGCGTCTGGATATCACTTGTGTTCCCGGCCTGGGTCCTGATCATCTCGATCTACTTCCTGATCACCAACCTTCAAGCCGACTCCCAGTCCGAAGTCCCGGCGACCAGTCGATAGGCGACCAACAAGAGGAGGAGCATTGGAAGAGGTAGTCAACAGATGGGAGTGGCGAGCGTTCGGGGCGCGCCTCGATTCCGCCGAGCGTCTGCTCTCCACTCTGACTCCACTGGGCGAGCCGACCGAGACCGAAGAGACCTACATCCTCGGACCTGGCAACGTCAACGTGAAGATCCGCTTTGGTCTCCTCGACATCAAGAAGCTGGGGGAAATCGATGAGAACGGCCTCGAGCTGTGGGCTCCAATCTCGAAGTCCGAGTTCCCCATTCCTGCGGACGAGGTGGCCGCGGTGTTCGAAGCATGGGGCCTCCCCCCACCGGTTTCTGAACGAGACGTCTACGACCTCCATGAGTTTCTGAACGTGTTGATAACGCCGCATCCGGATCTCGAGGCGGTAGTCGTCCGCAAGCACCGGGTCAGGTACTCGATCGACGGCGTCATGAGCGAGATGACAACGCTGACTGCCAACGAACGAGTGACGAAGACGACCGCCGCGGAGACCGAGGACGCGAGTGCAGTCATGGCCGCGGTCGAGAAGCTGGGGATGTCTGGACAGGTGAACATGAGCTACGACCACGGCCTCCGTTGTCTCCTCGGCATGTCGCCGGTCAGGTACGGCGTGGTTGACATCGGAACCAACTCGGTGAAGTTCCACATTGGCGAGCAGCACCCCGACGGCTCCTGGAGCAGAGTCGTGGACCGTGCCGAGGTGACCAGACTCGGTGAGAGTCTCGACGTGACCGGTGAGATCGAGCCCGAGCCGTTGGAGCGGACCGTACGAGCGGTTGAGGCGATGGTGACCGAAGCCAAGGAACAGGAGGTCCTGGCCATTGCCGCCGTCGGGACCGCCGCACTCCGGATTGCGTCGAACGCCTCTGTCGTGACCGAAAGCATCAGGGACCGGGTGGGGGTGCCGGTCGAAGTGGTCTCAGGTGAAGAAGAGAGTCGGCTCGCCTTCCTCGCGGTGAGTGCTGGTGTCGGTTTGGCCGACGCAGAGGTTGCCGTATTCGATACGGGTGGAGGCAGCACCCAATTCACTTTCGGGCGAGGTCCCGAGGTCGACGAGCGCTACAGCGTCAATGTCGGGGCAGTGTCATACACGGAACGGTTCGGTCTGGACCGGGCTGTCGACGCTGCGACCGTCGATGAGGTCCTGTGGGCCCTGGCCGAAGACCTGGGGAGTCTGGACGGGCGCAGCTCGCCCGATGCCCTGATCGGTATGGGCGGAGCGATGACCAACATCACGGCGGTCTCGCTCTCACTCGCCCCGTACGACCCTGACGTGGTCCAGGGAGCGACCGTCTCCGCCGAGGATGTCGGGCGTCAGATCGAGCTCTATCGATCACAGGACGCTGAAGAGCGACGCAATATCGTCGGTCTTCAGGCAAACAGGGCACCGGTCATCCTGGCGGGGGCGCTGATCGTCGCCACGGTGATGGCCAAGCTCGGCCAAGACTCCCTCGTCGTCAGCGATCGGGGGCTTCGACACGGTCTGATCAGGGAGAGATTTGGCCTGTTCTGAGCGAGCAGCTCCCTCGGCTATCTCGACATCCGCGTCGGTGAACGATGCGATCATCCGCCCATGAGGCTCATCAAGACCTTGGGCGACGCGTCACGGGAGCGTATGTCCGAACGGGTGAGTGCGGCGTCGTACGGAACGGTCCTCATAATCGCCTCGCTCCTCGTCGTCGAGGCCGACGACGTCTTATCGGGCTGGGGCTGGGAACTCGTCACTGGCGTTGGCGTCGCCACGTGGTTGGCCCACATCTTTGCCGCGGTGTTGGGCAATCACGTGCGCAACGCCGAAGCTCATCAGCCCCACGAGATGCGGAAGGCGATGACGGACGGCCTGCCGATACTCCTTGCCGCCGTTTTGCCTGCGATCGCACTGGCTCTCGGGAGTCTCGGTGTCGTTGCGCCGAGACAGG
>JBAPYG010000270.1:0-2525 GCA_049284615.1 Acidimicrobiia bacterium | reverse complement strand
GTCACCTGGAAACACTGGAGATGGCCGGGGTAGACCGGGCGGTATTCAACCTGCCGCCCGGCGAAGCCGATGTGGTACTCGGCGAGCTCGACCGTCTGAGCGAGGAGATCGATCTGTGATGAAGAAGCCATTCGCTGCGACGGTCATCGTGGTGGCAGCACTCGTCGCCGCCTGCGGGGGACTGCCCGAAGTCGGCGATCCGGTCGGTGAGCCGGTCCTGCCCGACCTGGTCCCTGACCCACCGGTGGACGTCAGGGTCACCTTGGCCGACGATGGCACCGAGATCGTGCGTTTCAGCTCGACGCTAGTGAACGTGGGAGAGGGCGACTTCGAGCTGCGGGCCACCCTCGACTCCGAGCAGTGGGCCGTTCAACAGGAGATCCCCTACTCGGAGAGTGGGGGCGAACTGATCGCCACCGATGCCGGAATGGTCTGGGGTGGCGATGGCCACGACCACTGGCATATCGAACGTGTCGCCAGCTACCACCTGGTGCCCCTCGACGAGGATGGAGAGGCGGTCGACGACGGGGTGGATCGACCGGATGCCAAGATCGGCTTCTGCTTCTTCGACCACTCTCAGATGGTCCTCACCGACGTGGAAGAACCGGTCTTCTCAGTCGATCTGTGTGGCAAGGAGGACGACACCGAGATCATGATGGGGATGTCACCGGGCTGGGCCGATGTCTACGGGTTCGACCTCCCCGGCCAGAGTATCGACATCAAGGACCTCCCCGCGGGCATGTACCGAATCTGGGCCGAGGCCGATGCTCAGGGTTGGTTCACCGAGGAAAACGAGGACAACAACGTCACCTGGGTGGATATCGAGCTCTTCGAGACCGAGGGTGGGTTGCGGGCCGCCAGGGTCATCGATGTCGGCCCCCGGCCCCGTTGACCGCGGAGATTTCTCCACCACGCTCCGTGGCAGCCGTGTATAGTCGCGCCACGAGAGCCCACAGACTGTGGGGGCAACACAAGAAAGGGTTGGGAAACCATGAGAGGGCGCTTAGCCATCCTCACGACCGCGATCGGCGTCGCCATTGCCTTGGCGATACCGGCTGGTGCAGTCGAACTGCACGCACCGCACCAGAACATGACCTTCGACGAATGCGAGGGGCCTGTCCTCCTGCACTTCGTCAACAACCAGTACACGGAGAACTACAGAGGCACCATCACCGTGGACGCCGGTGGCGCACCGATCGTGCAACCGGCCGACAAATGGAACAGAGGCACACAGCACTTCAACGTGACCATCGGTGCCGATGACACTCTGATCACGGCGAGCACGGACCTCAGCGGGAAGCTGGTCCTCTCGGACTACAGCTGTGACACGGGCAAGAAGGACCCGAAGAAGAGCACCTAGTCCCGGCAGTCAGTAACGGAAAATGGCCCCGGCGTGACGCCGGGGCCATTTTTCGCGTCGTGGGTTGGTGGGCTAGAAGTCCATGCCTCCGCCATCGTGACCGTGTCCGCCCGGCATGGCTGGTGCGTCCTCGGGCTGTTCGGCGACGAGCGCCTCGGTGGTCAGCAGCAGCGCCGCGATAGAGGCAGCGTTCTGCAGGGTGGCACGAGTCACCTTGGCCGGGTCGATGACACCGGCAGCGAGGAGATCCTCGTACTTGCCCGAAGCAGCGTTGAACCCGTTGCTTCCCCCCGCAGCGCGAACCTGCTCGACGACGACACCGCCTTCGAAACCGGCGTTCACCGCGATCTGACGGATCGGCTCCTCCATCGCCTTCTTGACGATGTTCCGGCCTGCCTTCTCGTCGAGCGACCCACCGCGCACCTTTTCGACGGCTTCCTGGGCGCGAAGCAGTGCGACACCGCCACCGGGGACCACTCCCTCTTCGACGGCGGCACGGGCCGCCTGGACGGCGTCCTCGATGCGGTGCTTCTTCTCCTTCAGCTCGACCTCGGTTGCGGCGCCGGCCTTGATGACCACGACACCACCGGAGAGCTTGGCGAGACGCTCCTGGAGCTTCTC
Organism: Acidimicrobiia bacterium; assembly: GCA_049284615.1. Taxonomy (GTDB): domain Bacteria; phylum Actinomycetota; class Acidimicrobiia; order Spongiisociales; family ZC4RG35; genus JANQRA01. The sequence continues at coordinate 544 of JBAPYG010000270.1, read as the reverse complement.
ACGATCCCAGTCGGAGTCGGTGTTCTCGATCTCCCGCTCGATCTGGACGATCCGGGCCTTGACGTCCGCCTCGGACCCGGCACCATCGATGATGGTCGTGTTGTCCTTGGCGATGACGACCTTGCGCGCCCGTCCCAGCAGCTCGGTGGTCACGTTCTCCAGCTTGAGCCCGACCTCTTCGGAGATGACGGTGCCACCGGTGAGGATGGCGATGTCCTGGAGCATCGCCTTGCGACGCTCGCCGAACCCGGGGGCCTTCACTGCGATCGACTGGAACGTGCCACGGATCTTGTTGACGATGAGGGTGGCCAGTGCCTCGCCCTCCACGTCCTCGGCGATCACGAGCACGCCCTTGCCGGTCTGCATGACCTTCTCCAGGACCGGTACCAGATCGTTCACCGAGGTGATCTTCTGATTGGCGATCAGGATGAACGGGTCTTCGAGAACCGCCTCCTGGCGGTCGGCATCGGTCACGAAGTAGGGGGACGTGTAGCCCTTGTCGAACTGCATGCCCTCGGTGAACTCGAGCTCGAGCCCGAAGGTC
>JBAPYG010000269.1:0-3191 GCA_049284615.1 Acidimicrobiia bacterium | reverse complement strand
TCCTCGAGGAGGGCATCACCGAGGCCGGCTCGCTGGCTTCGTGGACCGCGGCGGGCACGTCGTACGCCACCAGGGGGATCCCCATGGTGCCGTTCTTCATCTTCTACTCGATGTTCGGATTCCAGCGTGTGGGCGACCTCATCTGGAACGCATCGGACGCACGGGTCCGTGGCTTCCTGCTCGGGGCCACAGCGGGTCGCACGACGCTGGCGGGTGAGGGCCTGCAACACCAGGACGGCCACAGCCTTGTGCTGGCGTCGACCGTCCCGGTCTGTCAGGCGTACGACCCCGCATTCGCCTACGAGGTGGGGACCATCGTCCAGCGCGGTATCAAGCGGATGTACGGCGAGGACCCCGACGACGTCTTCTACTACCTGACCGTATACAACGAGAACTACGCACAGCCGGCGCGTCCCGGGGATGTCGAGCAGGGGATAATGGACGGCCTCTACCGCTGGGCACCCGCCCCGGATGGCACGAGCCAGGACGTCTCGATCCTCTTCTCGGGCACTGCCAACCTCGCGGCGCGCGAGGCGCGGGAGGAGTTGGCTCAGCACTACGGGGTCGGCGCCGAGCTGTGGTCGGCCACGTCGTACAAGAAGCTTCGCGAACAGGCACTCAAAGTCGACAGATGGAACCGTCTCCATCCCGACGAGGAGCCGCGGGTCCCCCTCGTGGCGAAGCTGTTGGCCAGCTCGTCGGGCCCAATCGTCGCCGTCACCGACTTCATGACGATGGTCCCCGACCAGGTGGCCCGATGGATGCCCCGTGAGTTCCTGGTGCTGGGCACGGATGGCTATGGACGCTCCGACAGCCGGGCGGCCCTGCGCCACTTCTTCGAGACCGACACCGGTCACGTGGTCATGGCCGCGCTCTCCGGTCTGGTGCGACAGGGGCGGATGAGGCCGTCGGCGGTGTCGGACGCCATGCAGCGATACGGGGTCGACCCCGAGGCCCCCAACCCGGCATACGCCCACAAATGACCTCCTACGCCGACCTCGTGGCCGCGGCCAAGGCTCGCATCGGCGAGGACACGCCCGGGTCGGTCCGGTCCCGACTGGACGAGGTCACCGTGATCGATGTGAGGGAGAACGACGAGTACGACCAGGGAGCGATCCCGGGGGCCGTGTTCCTCCCCCGGGGGCTCATCGAGAGGGACATCGCCACCGTGGTCCCCGCCCGGGACACACCGCTCGTCCTGTACTGCTCCGGTGGGTCCCGCTCCGCGTTGGCAGCGGCCGCATTGCTCGACATGGGATACGAGGACGTCACGTCGATGGCGGGCGGGTTCGATGCCTGGAAGACGGCCGGGCTCCCCTGGGGCGACCCAACCGGGCTGACAGCCGAGCAGAAGTCGCGATATGCCCGTCATGTCCGCCTCCCGGAGATCGGTGAGGCGGGTCAGCTTCGGCTTCTCGATGCCCGCGTCCTGCTCGTCGGGGCCGGCGGGCTCGGGTCGCCGGCAGCGCTCTATCTGGCCGCCGCAGGCGTGGGCACCCTCGGCGTCGTCGACGACGATCTCGTCGACGCCTCCAACCTGCAACGACAGGTCATGCACAACGTCGAGCGCATCGGCATGCCCAAGACCGACTCGGCGCGGGAGACTCTGACCGCGCTGAACCCAGACGTGAAGGTGGAGACCCATCGCGAGCGGCTGGTGGCCGAGAACGCCATTCGCATCATGACCGGGTACGACGTGATCGTCGACGGTGGCGACAACTTCCCGACGCGCTTCTTGGTGAACGACGCTTCCCTGCACTTGAGCACTCCCGTCGTCCATGGCTCCATCTTCCGATTCGAGGGCCAGGTCTCGGTCTTCGAGCCTTGGGAAGGTCCCTGCTACCGGTGTCTCCACCCCCTGGCGCCTCCCCCGGACGTGGCGCCATCGTGCGCCGAAGCCGGCGTCCTCGGGGTCCTGCCGGGAGTGATCGGGTCGATACAGGCATTGGAGACGATCAAGCTCCTGCTCGACATCGGCGAGACACTCTCCGGCCGATTGCTGATCTATGACGCTCTCGACCAGGAATTCGCCACCGTGCGGCTGAGACGTGATCCTGCCTGTGCCGCCTGTGCCGACCCAGAGCGTCTCCCCCGGTTGGTCGACTATGACGAGACCTGTCGTCCATCTGGCTGAGCCTCTGCGCCGGGAGATCATCGCCCACTGCATCGCCGGCCTCCCCAACGAGGCATGCGGCCTCCTCGCCGTTCGGGGAGGCGAAGTCGCCCGCGTCTACCCGACCACGAACGCCGACGCCTCACCCACGTCCTACACCATCCCCCCCGATGAGCATTACGCCGCCCTCGTCGACGCGGAGTCGGAGGGCTGGTCCCTCGGTGGTGTCTTCCACAGTCACCCGAGCGGGCCTGCGACTCTCTCCCAGGTCGATCTCGATCGCGCCTTGGAGCCCGACTGGGTCTATGTAGTCGTCGGTATGGAGGGTGACGAGCCGCAGCTGTCGGTCACACGGATCGGATAGGGGCGGGCAACGTTCGACAGCCCGATGGCGAAGTACGATCCGGGCCATGACAGTCGACGAGTACCTGGACGGGGCACCGGAGCCGCACGGGAGCACTCTCCGTCAGATCCGATCGACGCTACGCGACCTGATGCCCGAGGCCACCGAGACGATCTCGTATGGCATGCCGGCCTTCAAGGAGAGGGGCAAGGCCATCGCCGGGTATGCCTACTTCAAGAATCACTGCAGCTACTTCCCCCATTCGGGATCGGTCCTGCCCGTCCTCGCCGACGAGCTCGACGGATACGACTGGTCCGATGGGACCCTCAGATTCGCAACGGACCAGCCGCTTCCCCCCGGTCTCATCGAGCGCCTGGTGGCCGTCCGGCGAGATCAACTCGATAATCGGTGACCGGCCCGATGGATCCGGGCCATACTGAGACGATGCATCGGACGGCAGCCGAGCTGGGAGGGCACCTGGACGAGATCCTCGCCGCGCCAAGAGACGCCGGGCCTGTCGAGATGATCGTTCGCCGTCCCGGCGAGAATCGACGCGAGGTCGTCGAGAGCGCCGAGCTGACCACACACTCAGGGCTCCTCGGCGACAACTGGATCCACCGGGTCGACGAGACCGGCGAGCCGCACATGGCGGCGCAGCTCACTCTCATGAACGCACGGGTGGCCGACACGGTGGCCGTCACCCGTGAACGCTGGCCCCTCGCCGGTGACCAGATC
>JBAPYG010000268.1:0-2160 GCA_049284615.1 Acidimicrobiia bacterium | reverse complement strand
GGGCGATCCTGGACGAGCTCCGCGCCCTCGACTGGGTGCCACGGTCGGTGCGGTCACGCGCCCGCCGGATCGAGACGTCGATCGCCGACCTCGAGCACAAGCTGCAACGGCCGCCCACCGAAGAGGAAGTGGCCGCGGACCTCGAGATGGACATCAGCGACTTTCGCGACGCACTCGCCCAGATCGGCCGCTCCGGAATCGCCGCTCTCGACGAGTTCGTGTCGAACGACTCGTCGACGTCGATGGGTGAGATGATCGCCGATCCTCACGGAGTGTCACCCGAGGCCGAGTTCCAGGCGGAGGAGACGAGACAATCCTTGATCGATGCCATCAATCGTCTCCCCAACCGTGAGCGTCTGGTCGTCACCCTGTACTACTACGAAGGGATGACCCTCGCCGAGATCGGCGATGTCCTCGGCGTGACCGAGTCACGTGTCTGTCAGATCCACGCCAAGACGATGATGTCCATGCGCAACCGTCTCGGCGACCCGGCTTGGGGCTAGCCACAGCCTTTCTGTGAAGGTTTTCTACCAGGGCCTGGTAGAAAACCTTCACAGAACGGCCCGTGCACACTCGGTGTGCATGAATCCCACTGAGTCCTAAGGTCTCGATGCCGGGTGGGTGGGCGGGGGAAAGTCCCCGATCTATGACTTGTAGTCGTCGCGCTGTTGCTCGGCGCGAGCAGCCCCGATCTGGGTGGCGACTTTCTTCTGCTCCTCCGGCGGCGGGAGGACGGCCTCCATGCCGAGGTACTGAATCCACAGCTCGCGAGCAAACCCTTGTGTGTGGAGGAGATGATGTGCTTCTTCCTCGCCCACCTGGTCATAAGCCTTCTGCAGCTCGGACGCCAGGTCTCCGGAGGTCACCCCGGCGACACGGATGAGGAGCTCCCAGTTCTGGTGGTCCTTGGTCTCGGCCTCCACAACGCACTCGGCGGCCACCAACTCTGCTTCCTTGGGACCGGCGTCGGCGAGCGCCATTTCCATGGCTTCCACTAGTGCTCGACCCTTGTGTCTCACGATCCTCCTTCCGGGAGTCTCGGTCTCCACATCGAGGCCGGCCGCGGCGAAGATTCGCTTCAAGATCTCCTGGTGCTCCCGGGTCTCGGCGAGATACTTCTCCCACTCCGATCTGAGGTCGTCGTTCTCGGCACAGTCCAAAGCCTTGAGGTAGATCTGCTCCCCCCCAAGCTCGGTCTCCATGGCCTGATAGAGAAGCTCGTTCAAGCTCTCGCGATTCACTTTCGTTCTCCTTGGTGGATGGGGCCTCTGGATACCCCCAGGCATATCCCGGCCAAACCGAGGACCACCTGCGGTCGAGTGGTGATGGGGGAGCCCGCCTGGGCGGGCCTTCAGTCCACCGCCACGTCGATGAGAACGGCGTTGGTCAGATCGAAGAGGACAGTCGGGTCGATGCCGATGAGGAAGCCCGGGCTGCCGCCGTTGACGTACACGGTGTCGAGCTCCCCGATGGACGGCTGGGCGAACACCGGGCAATCGGACCTCATGCCCAGCGGGGAGGTGCCGCCGAAGCGATACCCGGTGAACCGGTCGGCTTCCCGTTGCGTTGCGGGACGAACCGACTTGACCTCGATAGATCGTGCCAGCTTCTTCACCGAGACTTCGCGGTCGCCGTGCATCAGCGTCACCACACCGTCTCCGGCGTCGGTGGTGAAGACGATATCCTTGGCGGTGACGTACGGCGCAACCGCGAGAAACTCGGCGGCACCCTCGGCCCCGGGATACCGCCGATAGTCGAAGACATGCTCTGTGTACCTGACGCCGGCGTCACGCAAGACACGCACCGCGCCCGTGGTCGGTGATCGCTTAGCGGCCAAAGGGCTCTCTCGTCATGAGGAGGGAGCGATCCAACTCGTCGATGGCTTGAGGGACGGATTCGAAGGCGTGCCGGCGACGCAGGGGCGTCCAGGCGTCGGCGCCCAGCGACCGGGCCAAGGCCCAGTAGGCGTGCCCGCGGACCAGGGACGAACGATGTGTGAAGTGCTCGAGGATCGGTCCCACCGCTTCGGGCTCTTCGGAGTTGCCCGCCGCCACCAGGAGGTTGCGGCGGAGGAAGCGCGCGTCGCGGTGGGGGACGTAGAACCAGTGGAACCGCTCGAGGAGCTGTTGGTCCGACTGGGCGAGCAGCCCGGAGAAGGTG
>JBAPYG010000267.1:0-1709 GCA_049284615.1 Acidimicrobiia bacterium | reverse complement strand
GTGGTGGTGCCCTGCGCGACGCAGACGATCACGCCGTCCATGTCGCCGAGGCTCTCGAAGCCGCTGTCGGCGGCGACCATCATCCCCTGACCGTCGTAGTAGTTGATCGCAACGAACGTCGCTCCCTCGGAGCCGTCACGACTCGCCGTCCATGTGGTGTTGCGCACCAGGACATCGATCTGGCCCGACTGAAGTGCTGTGAAGCGGTCTGCCGTCTCCAGATCGACGTGATTCACGGCCTCGGCGTCGCCGAGGATCGCAGCAGCGATCACACGACAGAAGTCGGAGTCGAAACCGACGTGGTCGCCGGCCTCGGTGAGCACGGCAAAGCCGGGAAAGGCGTCCCTAGTGCCGCAGTTGAGCTCACCGCGGGCCATTACCTCGTCGAGTAGCGATCCGGTGTCACCACCTGATGCCTGGGTGGTGTCGGTCATGGCCTCGGTCGTCTCAGTCGCCGCAGTCGTGTCACTGCCGGCTGCGGTCGTGTCACTGCCGGCTGCGGTCGTGTCACTACCGGCCTCGGTGGTGTCAGTGCCGCCATCGCTGGTACAAGCTGCGATGACGAGCATCAGCGCTGCGAGCAGCGCCAACAATCTGAACTTCTTCATCGATCCTCCATCAAATCGGGGAGCATGTGACCCAGAGCCACACGCCTGGAGCCGACCCTAGCCCCACCGGGACCGGGTGTGCGTCGACCGGCCAAGTGGCAACCGAAGGCCCGGGGCAATACGCTTCCCGACTGGTTCTGATAGGAGGAACCCCAAAATCATGAGAAACAGAACACGACTGATAATGGCATTGGCGGCTTTTGCGCTCGTGCTGGCGGCATGCTCGCCCGCCGATGAGGGTGGCGATGCCACCACGACATCGGAGGCGACGGCCGAAGAGACCACGACATCGGAGGCGATGGCCGAAGAGACCACGACCACCGAAGCCATGGCGGCCCTCCCCGACCTGGGCGGACGTACCGTCACGGTCGGTGTGGAGAACGCCTACCTGCCCTTCAACTACATCCTCCCCGGTGAGGAAGCGGGCCAGGGCTGGGACTACGACGCCTGGAACGACATCTGTGAGCGTCTCAACTGCGTGCCCGAATTCGTCGAGGCCGGATGGCCCCAGGTCATCGATCAGGTGGCCCAGAGCGAGCTCGACACTGCCGCCGATGGCATCTCGATCACCGACGAGCGCAAGGAGATCGTTGCCTTCTCCGACCCGTACATGGTGGTCGAGCAGAAGTTCATCGCCCAACTGGACGACGATCGTTATGCCACGGCCGACGATGTGATCAACTCCGATGCGATCGTTGCCACCCAGGTGGGCACGACCAACTACGAGCTCGCCGAGAGCCTGGTCGGTGCCGACCGCATTCAGGCGTTCGATCAGTTCGGGCTGGCGATCCAGGCGCTCATCGCCGGTGACGTCGACGTGGTAATCATCGACGATGCGGCCGGCCTCGGCTACATCGGTGAGAACGCCGACACGATCAAGACCATCGAGGGAGCCCTGCAGTCCGATCCCCTCGGGTTCATCTACCCGCTGGACTCGGACCTGGTCGATCCGGTCAATCAGGCGATCCAGTCGATGAAGGACGACGGCACCTTCGAAGAGCTGGGTCTCGTGTGGTTCGGGCCCGGCTTCGACGTCACATACGAAGACCTCGAAGGCTGATCCAGACCCGACTCTCGACCGAAGCGCCGGGTCATCCGACC
>JBAPYG010000266.1:0-1789 GCA_049284615.1 Acidimicrobiia bacterium | reverse complement strand
CGCACTCACTCGAGAGCTTCTACGCTCACGTGCCGGGTCTCAAGGTCCTCTCCCCGGCGACCATCGAAGACGCTCGGTGGATGCTCGCTCCCGCACTGGAGGATCCTGACCCGGTGATCATCTTCGAGCACGCCGGCCTCTACAACTCGGCAGGAGATCGAGTCGAGGACGCCGGTCCAGTCGACATCCGCTCCGCGAAGGTTCGACAGCCCGGCGACGACATCACACTGATCGCGTACGGGGGGAGTGTCCCGAAGACCATCGAAGCGGCTCAGGAGCTCGGAGAGCAAGGGGTCTCGGCCGAGGTGCTGGATCTCAGGGTGCTACGCCCTCTCGACAAGGCAGCGATCCTCGGGAGTGTGGCCAAGACCCATCGCGTCGTGATCGTCGACGAGGGGTGGAAGACCGGGGGGATATCGGCCGAGATCGCGGCTCTGATAGTCGAAGATGCGGTCTGGGAACTCGATGGTCCCATCGCCAGGGTGTGTTCTGCCGAGGTGCCCATTCCCTACGCCCGTCACATGGAGCAAGCGGCCCTGCCCCAGGTGCCGATGATCGTTGACGCGGCGAGAAGGCTCGTGGGGAGATGATCGACTTCGTCCTGCCTTCGTTGGGTGCGGACATGGACGAGGCCGCACTCGTCGCCTGGCTGGTCGAACCGGGTGATCACGTCGAATCTGGCCAGGTGATCGCTGAGGTCGAGACCGACAAGGGGATAATCGAGATCGAGTGCTGGAACGACGGCGTGGTCGACGAGCTGGTCCGTCAGCCCGGTCCAGAGAAGCTCAAAGTGGGCGCGTTGCTCGCCAGACTCAGCTCCGACCAGGAGCCGCCCCCATCGAAGCCGCCCGTGACGGCGCCAACAGGGCTCAGCGGAGATGACGCCCGACCGCGGGCAGGGCTGCGGCCGGCCCCGCCCATCCGCCACCTGGCTCATACTCTCGGAGTCGACATCGATGCCGTTTCCGGCACGGGCTCCGGAGGATCGGTGACCAGGCGAGATATCAGACAGGCCGCCGTCGAGGCGCCCACCGACTCGCAGAGATCTGATGTCCCGATGGTCGCAGATCGGGTGCGCGCCACGCCTAGGGCCAGGATGGTCGCACGAGAGCAGGGGGTCGATCTGACCACCGTCACGCCTTCACGGGGCGACGGGATGGTGGTTCACGCCGACGTCAGGATGACCGCGACGAACACGCGCTCATCCGAGCCAGAAGACAGGGTGGCCGCCATGCGCAACGCCATCACTCGTTCGATGAGCCACTCGAAGCGGGAGATCCCCCACTACTACCTCGCCACTCGCATCGACCTCGGGGAGGCGATGACCTGGCTGGACCTGGCCAATGCCGAAGTGCCGCTGGCCCGACGATTGCTCCCCGCTGCCCTCCTGCTGAAAGCCACGGCGGTGGCACTGCGTCAAGTACCCGACCTCAACGGCCATTGGATCGATGACGGTTTCGTCTCCTCTGCGCAGGTGCACCTGGGAGTCGCCATCTCCCTCAGGGAAGGTGGCCTCGTGGCGCCCGCAATCCATGACGCCGACTTGCTGGAGTTGGCCGAGCTGATGCAGCGGCTGCGAGATCTCGTGACGAGGGCTCGCGCCTGGCGAATCAGGGGCTCGGAGTTGACCGACCCGACCGTGACGGTCACCAACCTCGGTGATCGCGGCGTGGACACGGCATTCCCGGTGATCATCCCGCCCCAGGTGGCCATGGTCGCCTTTGGGAAGATCCTGGAGGAGGTAGTGGTCTTCGATGGCCGGCCCGCGGTCCGCCCCGTTGTGCATGCA
>JBAPYG010000265.1:0-2620 GCA_049284615.1 Acidimicrobiia bacterium | reverse complement strand
GTAGTCCTCGCTCGTTATCGGTCCTTCGTCGAACACTGCGATCGAGCCGTTGACCGCGGCCACGACGATGTGGAGATCGTCGAGAAGTGTCCCGTTCCAATCCCAGACGACGTGCGACACGCTCACTAGCGCCCAGATTAAGGGTGAGAACCGAGCCTCGTCATGCTCACCTGGCTGTAGGGTGCCACTCATCTCGGAGGAGTCAGAGACGACCAGCGAATCTGCACAAAGCTCGGTAGGCCCGATACTCGGGGCACTGCTGGCCTATCAGCGCTGGGCCGACTCCTTCTCCGAGATCACCGGAAAGCTCGCCGCCTGGGCAGTTCTTCCCACCGTCGCCGTGGGCTTCATCAATGTCATCCTTCGTTATACGGGCCAGCTGATGGGCCGTCGCTTGACCTCCAACGCCATCATCGAGCTCCAGCTCTACCTGTACGCCTCGATCTTCCTGCTCGGCTTCGCTTATGTCCTCAAGCATCAGATAAACGTCAGGGTCGACTTCTGGTACGCCAACCAGCCGGTGTCCCGCCGCTCCTGGATCGACTTCATCGGCAATTGGATCGCCCTGGTCCCCTTCTGCATGGTCGGCATGTGGGTCTCGTTTCCCCAGGCCTGGCAGTCGATCAGGGTGGGAGAGACCTCGCCCGACGCCAACGGACTGCCCCGCGGCCCGATCAAGGCGCTGCTCGCGATCGCCTTCCTCTTGCTCTTCATCCAGGCCCTGGCCGAACAGATCAGGCTGTATGCCGTCATCAAAGGTCACGGCGACCTCGTGATTGTCGAGGCACCCGAGGCTCCGATAAGGATCGAATGACGACCCGATGAGTCTCGAGCTCCTCGCCATCATCATGTTCGCCGTCTTCCTGGTGATCATCCTCAGTGGCTACCCGGTTGCGTTCTCGTTCGCCGGGACCGCCATCGTCTTCTTCCTTCTCGGTGTCCTGTTCGGTGATCTGGCGTTTCGACAACTCAACGTCCTATTCAGCCAGTGGTTCGCCAACTCGGTTACGAACTTCACCTTCTTGGCCATCCCATTCTTCGTCTTCATGGGCGCCGTGTTCGAAAAGGCCGGTCTCGCCGAGAAGCTGCTGACCACGATCGGCTTCTTGATGGGCCCGCTCCGCGGAGGCATGGCGGTTGCCGTGGTCTTCGTCGGCACTCTCCTCGCCGCCGCCACGGGGGTGGTCGCGGCCACCGTCATCGTGATGGGGTTGCTCGCGTTGCCGGTGATGCTCAAGTACAACTACGACCCGAAACTGGCCACAGGGGTCATCGTGGGCTCAGGGACCCTGGCGCAGTTGATCCCACCCAGTCTGGTTCTGATCGTCCTGGCGCAGTTCATCCCGGTGTCGGTGGGAGAGCTGTTCGCCGGAGCATTGATTCCCGGGGTGATGCTGTCTGCGATCTTCGCCATCTACGCGGTCGTGATCGCCTACGTCAAGCCCGCCTATGCCCCCGCCATCCCCAAGGAGGAGAGGACCATGAGCGGCGGCCAACTGGCCCTGGAAGCCGCCAAGGTGGTCGTGCCGCCCCTCTTCCTGATCTTTGCGGTCCTGGGCTCCATCTTCGCCGGGATCGCCACCGCCTCGGAGGCGGGCGCCGTGGGCGCCGTCGGAGCGGTACTCCTCGCCATCGTCTACCGGAACTTCAGCTGGCGGATGATCCTCGATGCCGCTCGCGCCACGGCCGACATCACCGGGCTCGTGCTCCAGATCCTGTTCGCATCGACCTTCTTCGCCCTCGTGTTCAACCAACTGAATGGCCAGGACCTGATCACAGATTGGCTGCTGGCGATTCCGGGTGACAAGTGGGGATTCATCATCGCCGCCAACATCATCGTGTTCCTACTGGGCATCAATCTCGAGTTCCTCGAGATCTCCTTCATAGTCATGCCCCTGTTCGTCCCCGCCGCCCTCGCCCTCGGGATCGAAGGCCCGCTCATGGTGTGGTTCGCGGTGATGATGGCGATCAACCTCAACATGGCCTTCATCTCTCCGCCGGTGGGCTTCTCGCTCTTCTACCTCCAATCGGTGGCGCCACCCGAGGTCAAGACGTCCGACATCCACAAGGGGGCACTGCCCTTCATGGCATTGCAGACTGTGGGGCTCATCATCGTGATGATCTTCCCAGAGACGGTCACCTGGCTGGTCGATCAGTTCTTTGGTGACAACGCCCCGGTCGAGGCGCTAGGTCTCCTGCTTCGTCTCTGACGCGAGAGAGCCCCGCCTCGGTGGCGGGGCTCTCCGGCTATGGGGTCGGGTTCTTCAGAGTGTCGACGAGATGAAATCGAGATACGACGTCTCGGCGACCGCAAACCAGGGTTGAACCTGACTGCGGAATGCGCTCCAGTGGTCGTAAATCGTCTTGAAGTCCGCGTTGTCGGCGGCATTCGTCTCGTTGATCTCGTTGGCGGCATCTGCTGCCGCCTCCATCACCTCGTCGGGGTACGGCAGGACGGTCACGTCCGAGCTGTCCAGTATCTCCTGATAGGCCGCGGGGTTCTTGGAGTCGTAGGTGGCCATCATGCTGGTGTTGGCCTCGAAGGCCGCCGTCTTGATGATCTCCTGATAGACCTCCGGAAGAGCGTTCCACTTCTCCAGGGGTATCTGAACCTCGAGGG
>JBAPYG010000264.1:0-1691 GCA_049284615.1 Acidimicrobiia bacterium | reverse complement strand
CGACCCGCTGGTTGCGGTGAGTGCCCGTCTCCAACACGAAAGTCGTCCCCGAAGGATGCGAATCCACCATCTGCTGCAGATCCGTCCCCGGGCTCACCCGAACCCCACCAGACACCACCGTCGTCGACGAAGTCGGCACAGGCCCGATCGGTGTGCCATCCACCGCCCCGTCGGCGCCACTTCCGAAGCGAAAGGCGAGGAAGGAGACTCCACCCAGGAGCAGGACCAGGATGGCTATGGCCCAGGAGCCAAGTGTTCGTGGCCTCATGTTGCTCGGCTCAGCCCCTTCACGTCGCCCCCGTCCGGTTGGGCCCTACCTGGCCCTCGAGGCTCATAGGGTACCTCCGACCGGCCCTTTTCGGCCAGGGGCCCGATGCCCACAGTTATCATCCCGGACTGTTTGAGACTGTGGATCGACGGCCAAATCTTCGAGCGTCAGGGCCATGGCGGGGTCTCCAGGGTTTGGCTGACCTATCTGCCCGCCCTCGCCGAGCGGGGGCTCGAGATCCAGGTGACCGTGTCGAAGCGCACGGCATCATCCGCCTTTCGGGACCTGGCGCGTCGAGATTTGTTCGAGACGAGGTGGACGGACCATCGGGTCAGGCCGATCTCTGTGTACGACGCCCAATGGCTCAGGACCCGACGGCTTCGGAGCCTCGCACCGGACATCTCCGGTGGCGTGTTCCAGTCCACGTGGGACTCGACACCGGGTCTCGCCGGCTGGGCCGAGGTCATGATGGTCCACGACATGATTCCGGAGTTGACGCTTCGACCCGGGAGGAATCTGTTCGATGCCCAGGTGATACGGGCGCGAAGACGCGCGATAGCGAACGCCACCGTCCTAGTGGCCGTGTCCGAGACCACGGCGCGTGATCTCAGGTCGACCTATCCGGAGGCGGCGAAGAAGGTGCGCATGGTGCCCCACTGGCCCAGCCTGGACTCGGTGGCCCCGGCTGCCCTCGACCCGCTACTCGCCCGGTTCCCGAGCTCGTTCACACCCGATGACTTCTATTTGTTCGTCGGTAGGAGAGATGGATACAAGAACTTCGGGGTCTTGCGCAGGGCGCTCGACGAGTCGCCGGCGCTCGCTCGCCACGGGGTGATCGCCGTCGGTGGCCCGCCCCCAAGCACAGAGGAGCAGCATCCCGCCATCTCGTTCATCCCGCACGTGACCGACGCCGAGCTGGTCGCCCTCTACCGGTCGGCGCGAGCCCTGGTTTACCCGTCCCGATACGAGGGCTTTGGGTTGCCGCTGCTCGAAGCCCTGTCCAACGGCTGTCGTGTCGTGGCCGCCAGGACCGATGCGTTGCTCGAGGTGGGCGGTGATGCGGCGGTGTACTTCGACCCCGCCTCGCCCGACCAGCTGATCTCGGCGCTGGAGCAGGTGAGCGAGCGCGACGAGCATGAGGAGAGGGAGCGAGCCAGAGGCAATCTGGCTCGGTACTCGTTGCACCGGTCGGCGGATCAACTCGCCGAGATCTATCGATCGTTGGCGCCGACCCAGGTCAGTTGAAGCTGCCGCCCGTGTCGTGGCCGAGGCCCCGCCATTGTTGCCAGGTGAGGTTGGATCCTGAGTTGCCCCATTTGAAGGGTCGGGATCCGTTGGCGTTGTAGGTGTTGTTGGTGAAGTGGATGGTGTTGGTTTGGGTGACGTCGGGCCCGGAGTTGACCTGGACGCCGTGGTATCCGTT
>JBAPYG010000263.1:0-5722 GCA_049284615.1 Acidimicrobiia bacterium | reverse complement strand
CCGAGACCCTGACCGCAGATGCTCCGGCGCATTTGCGCGTGGCCCTCTTGGAGAGTGTGCCCGAGCCGGAGCCAGAGATCGAAGCGCCCGTGGCAACACCTCCACCCGAGCCGGTGCCGGTGGTCCGGCGGACCCCACCCGTCGTGCTCCCGCCAGATGTGGCTTCCGAGCCCCTGGACCTGGCGAAGCTCGCCGTGTTCGGAGTCGTCACCGTGATCCTCGGATTGATCGGGCTGGCCGTCTCGGCGCGATTCGACCCCCTCGACCCGCCCGTGTCCGACACAGCAGGGCTCGAGCAACCCGCTGTCTCGACCACGGTCGGTGCGCCGGAGCCCACCACCACGTCGAGCGGGGACAACCCGACCACCTCGGCTACGGCCACTGCCGCTGCCGTCTTCGAGGTGTCGACCGACACCATCGATTTCGGTGAAGACGTGACCACCGGTCGATTCGACATCAGCAACTCGGGTAGTCAGTCGGCTGAGTTCGACGTGAGCTCGTCCAGTGAGTCGATCGTCCTCTCCGGCGCGGGCCAGGCGTTGGCGGTGGGGGAGACGGCCACATACGAAGTGGCTCTCGACCGCGAGACGATCCAAGAGGGCGAAATCACCGAGACGATCACCGTGGCCTGGGAGGGAGGGAGTGTCGACATTGCGGTGGTGGGCACTCATGTGGGCAACCCGATCATGCACAACCCCCAGGCCCGCCCGCCGACCGTGCAGGTCGATGGTGGCTCGGGATGCTCCGAGATCAGGACCACGGTCTCGGTGAGGGTCAGTGACACCTCGACACTCGCCTCGGTCGTGGTGCGATGGAGCCCGGACGGGGGCGCAACCCGAGAGGAGCCGATGAGCGACGTAGGTGGCGACGTCTACGAGGCCGTGATCGGCCCATTCACAGCGCCACAGTCGGCCGAGGTGCGCATGGTGGCCACCGACGAGCTCGGCAATGCCGGTGGCGCTTCTGTCACGGTCGCGGTGCTGGCCTGTCCCTGACCGTCTTTACAACCAGAGGGTGACGCGCCATCGTCTCACCGATGAGAGTCGTGCTCGCCTATTCCGGAGGTCTCGACACCTCGGTCATCCTCGCCTGGCTGCGTGAGGAATACGACGCCGAGGTGCTGGCCTACACCGCCGATGTCGGTCAGGGAGCAGAGGTCGGCGAGGCCAGGGAGAAAGCCTTGGCCACCGGGGCCGCCGAGGCCATCGTGGGGGACCTCAGGGAGGACTTCGTCCGCGATGCCGTCTTCCCCGCCCTTCGCGCCGGAGCAGTCTACGAGTCCGAGTATCTGCTCGGAACGTCGCTGGCTCGACCCATCATCACCAAGGGCTTGGTCCAGGTTGCGCGGGCTCACGGGGCCGACGCGATCTCGCATGGCGCCACCGGCAAGGGGAACGATCAGGTTCGGTTCGAGCTCTCCACCGCAGCCCTTGCGCCAGAGTTGCGGACGATCGCGCCGTGGCGTGAGTGGAAGTTCAAGGGAAGGGCAGACCTGGTGGCGTTTGCGGCCGAGCGGGGCATACCAACGCCTGTCACCCGGGAATCCCCGTATTCGATGGACGCCAATCTCTATCACATCTCGTACGAGGGCGGTGTGCTGGAAGACCCGTGGGCGGCGCCGCCCACGGGCATGTTCCGCATGACCACCGATCCCGTTGACGCACCCGTGGAGCCACTCGAGGTGCTGCTCGGGTTCGAGGCCGGCATCCCCGTGACGGTCGACGGAGTGGCATTGGGCCCGATCGAGCTGCTGACACACCTCAACGACCTCGCCGGTCGTCACGGTGTCGGCCGCATCGACATCGTCGAGAATCGCTTTGTCGGCATCAAGAGCCGCGGTGTCTACGAGACGCCGGGAGGCACGGTGCTACACGCCGCCCGTCGGGCCATCGAGTCCATCGTCCTCGATCGAGAGGTCCTGCACATGCGTGACGACCTCGCGGCTCGTTACGCCCGCATCGTCTACAACGGTTTCTGGTATTCCCCCGAGCGCACGACCCTGCAGGCGACCATGGACCGCATCCAGGAGCGGGTGACCGGGGAGGCGCGACTGGTCCTCTACAAGGGCTCGGTGACGATCTCCGGGCGGCGCTCGCCGAACAGCATCTACAACGAGGACGTCGCCACTTTCGAAGCCGACGACGTCTACGACCAATCAGACGCCAAGGGCTTCATAAGTCTGAATGCCCTCCGCATCCGGGGCTTCGGCGACGACTCATGACGCTCTGGGGCGGTCGATTCCAGGAGGGGATGTCCGACATCACCCGTGAGTTCACAGGGGACACCGCCGATCACCGTCTCCTCGAGGTGGACATCGCAGGCTCGCTCGCCCACGTCGCCATGCTCGGGGAGACCGGGATCATCTCCGCAGATGAGGCTGCCCGCCTGACCTCGGGCCTCGAGGAGATGCTCTCCGCAGCCGACTCGTTCCAATTCGAGGAAGACGACGAGGACGTTCACACCGCAGTGGAGAGGAGGCTCTCCGAGTTGGTTGGTGACGTCGCTGGGAAGCTGCACACGGGCCGGTCCAGGAACGATCAAGTCGCACTCGACCTGAGGCTCTACCTGATCGACGCCGGCGACTCCCGGGCGGGTCAGCTCGGGGACGTCATCGAAGTGCTCGCCGACCTCGCCGAGACGCACGCCGACACGCTCATTCCCAGCTATACCCACATGCAACAGGCGCAGGTCACGACTCTCGGCCACCACCTGCTCGCTCACGCATGGGCGTTGTTGCGCGACGTGGGTCGGTTCTCGGACATGGGCGCCCGTCTCGCCGTGTCGCCCCTCGGAGCCGGGGCCTCCGCAGGGTCGTCGCTGCCCATCGACCGGGTGTCCACCGCCCGGGCACTCGACATGCGCGAGGTCGCGCCCAACTCGATGGATGCGGTCGGCTCCAGAGATTTCGTGTCCGAGTACGTGTTTTGCTGCGCCCAGGCCATGGTGGAGTTGTCCCGTCTCGCCGAGGAGCTCGTCTTGTGGAGCACCAGGGAATTCGGCTGGCTCCGGCTCGGTGACGAGGTGAGCACTGGCTCGTCGGCGCTTCCTCAGAAGCGCAATCCCGACGTGGCCGAGTTGGTCAGGGGCCGGGCGGCATCGGTCGTCGGCGACATGACTGCGATCCTCGCACTGCAGAAGGCACTCCCACTCACCTACAACCGCGACCTCCAAGAGGACAAGCGCATCGTCTTTCATGCCGACGACACCCTCTCCGGGTCGTTGTCGGCGATGACGGCCATGCTCGAAGGCGTCGAGTTCGACCCTCCGACTCCGGGCGCCGACACCACGGCCCTCGACCTCGCCGAGGCCCTGGTGGCCCGGGGTGTGCCCTTCCGGGAAGCCCATCGAGTCGTCGGTCGCCTGATCAAGGGTCTCGAAGGTGAGGGACGCACGCTGGACGACGCCGAGGCCAGCGATCTCGTCGACTGCGACCCCCGCTTCGAGCCTGCCGACCTCGACCGTCTCGACCCCCGGGGCTCGGTGGTGGCACGGGTCACGTCCGGGTCGGGGAGCCCGGAGTCGGTCTTGGAGCAGGTCGTGGCCCTGAGGGCGCGGTTGAGCTAGAGCGAGATCGACCCGCCGGGCACGTCTCTCAGTTGGAGGAGCCTCCATTGGAAGCGCCATTCGATGAGCCGTTGGGAGAGCTCGGGCCGACCGTCCATGTCCCGTGGGACCGGATCAGCTTGTTGAGGTCGCCTGCGCCGAACTTCTCACGGGCGGCCTCGACCTGCTTGTTGACCTCTATGTCGTAGGCCGGCCGCTGCACGTTGCGGAAGATGCCGAGTGGCGTCGGGCCATATGGGCCGTGTGACAGTCGGCTGAGGGCGAACGCCACCGACGGGTCGGGCCGGGTCTCGTCGTGGACGAGGATGGCCTTGGGGTCGACCGAAGACGAGTCGACGACGTGGGCCTCGCCCCCGCGCAGGATCACGGCCTTGGCCCCATCGTCGAACACGATCGGCTTGCCGTGCACGAGGTCGACGCGGTTGTGGACACGCTCTTCTTTTCCGGTGAGCTGGATGAAGGCCTTGTCATTGAAGACGTTGCAGTTCTGGTACACCTCGATGAAGGCCGAGCCCTCGTGCTCGTACGCCTTCTGGAGCATCTCCTGGGTGTGGTTGCGATCCATGTCCAGTGTCCGGGCGACGAAGGTCGCCTCAGCTCCCAGAGCCAGCGACACCGGGTTGAACGGATAGTCGATCGATCCGAACGGGGACGACTTCGTCGACTTGCCCACTTCCGACGTCGGCGAGTACTGGCCCTTGGTGAGACCGTAGATCTGGTTGTTGAACAGGATCATCTTGAGATTCACGTTGCGACGCAACATGTGGATCAGGTGGTTACCCCCGATCGAGAGGGCGTCGCCGTCACCGGTGATCACCCAGGTCGAGAGGTCTGGTCGGGTGGTGGCGATGCCGGTGGCGATGGCCGGGGCGCGGCCATGGATCGAGTGCATGCCATATGTGTTCATGTAATAGGGGAACCGGGAGGAACAGCCGATCCCGGAGATGAACACGAACTCCTCGCGCGGTCTGCCCAGCGTGGCCAGGAACATCTGCACCGACGCCAGGATGGTGTAGTCGCCACAGCCGGGGCACCAGCGCACCTCCTGGTCGGTCTGGAAATCGGCTCGGGTGTATGAGGGGGCGGTCATTTGACCATCTCCATGATCTTCTCGGTTATCTCGGTGACTTTGAAAGGTTCGCCGGCTACCTTGTTGAGGCCGACTGCGTCGAGCAGGAACTCGGCGCGGATGACCTTGAGCAGCTGGCCGGTGTTGAGCTCCGGGATGAGGATCTTGTCGTAGGAACGGAGCACGTCCCCCAGATTGTTCGGCAGGGGATTCAGATAGCGCAGGTGCGCCGTCGCCACCTTCACGTCCTTCATGCGCGCCTGACGCGCCGCGGCCCGGATCGAGCCGAACGTGGAGCCCCACCCGAGGACGAGTATCTCGGCGTCTTCTTCACCGTCGACTTCCAACGGGGGGATGTCGTTGGCGATGTTGGCCACCTTCCAGGCGCGGGTGTCCGTCATGAGCTGGTGGTTCCGGGGGTCGTACGAGACGTTGCCCGTGATCGATTCCTTCTCCAGCCCTCCGACACGGTGCTCGAGACCTGCAGTCCCCGGGACGGCCCAGGGTCGGGCGAAGGTGTCGATGTTTCGCATGTAGGGGAGGAACGTGCCCTCGGGGCCGTTGGGGTGGGTGGCGAACTCGATCTCGATGGGGTCGATCTCGTCGACATCGGGCAGGAGCCACGGCTCCGAGCCGTTGGCCACGTAGTTGTCGCTGAGCAAGAGCACGGGTGTCATGTACCTGATGGCGATGCGGGCGGCCTCGATCGCCATCATGAAGGCATCGGACGGCGAGGCGATGGCCAACACCGGTATGGGCGACTCACCGTGTCTCCCGTACAGCGAGAACAAGAGGTCGGATTGCTCGGGCTTCGTGGGCAGACCGGTGGATGGCCCGCCCCGCTGCACGTTGATGACGATCAGCGGCAACTCGAGCATGAAGCAGAGGGAGATGCCCTCCGACTTGAGGGCGATCCCGGGGCCCGACGAGCCGGTCACCGCCAGGTTGCCGGCAAAGGCGGCGCCGATGGCGCTGCCGACGCCTGCGATCTCGTCTTCGGCCTGGAAGGTGCGAACACCGAAGTTCTTCTGTCGGGAGAGCTCGTGGAGCACATCGGAGGCGGGTGTGATGGGGTATGTGCCGTAGAAG
>JBAPYG010000262.1:0-9427 GCA_049284615.1 Acidimicrobiia bacterium | reverse complement strand
CCTGACCGGTGATTTCGTCCTTTCGGCCGACGACGGCCGCCTCTGCGACGGCGGGATGGCTGACCAGTGCCGATTCCACCTCGGTGGTGGAGATGTTATGGCCCGACACCAGCATGATATCGTCGACACGGCCAAGCAACCAGTAGTAGCCGTCCTCGTCTCGCTTGCAGCCGTCACCGGGGAAGTACTTGCCCTCGAAGCGCGACCAATAGGTGTCCACGTATCTCTGGTCGTCTCCGTAGATGGTCCGGGCCATGGACGGCCACGGCTGGGTGATGACCAGGAATCCCCCGCCGCCGAGCGGAACCGAGTTGCCATCGTCGTCGACGACGTCGGCGGCGATGCCGGGGAAGGGCTTCGTGGCCGAACCGGGCTTGGTGGCGGTGATCCCGGGGAGTGGCGTGATCATGATCCCGCCGGTCTCCGTCTGCCACCAGGTGTCCACGATCGGGCACCGGCCATGCCCAACGTGCTCGTTGTACCAGATCCATGCCTCGGGGTTGATCGGCTCACCCACGGTGCCGATGACCCGCAGCGTCGACATGTCGTGCTTGTCGACGTGCTCGTCGCCCCACTTCATGAAGGCCCTGATCGCCGTGGGCGCGGTGTAGAAGATGGTGACCCCGTAGTCGTCGATGATCTGCCAAAGACGGTCGAGCTCGGGATGGTTGGGGGCCCCCTCGTACATGACTCCCGTCGTGCGGTTGGCCAGCGGCCCGTAGACGATGTAGCTATGCCCGGTGACCCAGCCGATGTCGGCGGCACACCAGTACACATCGCTGTCAGGCTTGATGTCGAAGACGTATGCGTGGGTGGTGGTGGTCCCGGTCAGGTACCCGGCTTGGGTGTGGACGATTCCCTTGGGCTTGCCGGTGGTCCCCGACGTGTACAGGATGTAGAGCGGGTCCTCTGCGTTCAGGACCTCCGGCTCGCACTCGTCGGACTGGCCCTCGATCAGGTCGTGCCACCAAATGTCGCGCCCCTCTCTCATAGCGACCCCGTGATCGGTTCGCTTCACGACGATGGAATGGGTTATGCCCGGTGTCGCCTCGAGGGCCTCGTCCGTGTTCTCTTTCAGAGGCACCACATTGCCGCCACGCCATGCCCCGTCCTGAGTGATGACGATCCGGCAGTCGGAGTCGAGGATGCGGCTGGACAGCGCATCGGCGCTGAAGCCACCGAAGACGACAGAGTGCACCAAGCCGAGACGGGCACAAGCGAGCATGGCGATGGGGAGCTCGGGGACCATTCCCATGTAGATGGCAACCCTGTCCCCTTTGACCAGGCCCAGGCTCTTCATCCCGTTGGCGAACTTGTTCACCTCACCGGCCAGGTCGGAGTACGTCAGCGTCCTGGTGTCGCCGGGCTCGCCGACCCAGTGGTAGGCGACCTGATCGCCGTGCTCGTCGAGATGACGGTCCAGACAGTTGTAGGAGAGATTGAGCTCGCCGTCGGAGAACCACCTGTAGAAGGGCGGATTCGACTCGTCGAGGATCTCTGTGGGCTCTGTGAACCAGCTGATTCTCTCCAGGGCTTGCTTCTGCCAGAAGCCCCGATAGTCCGCCGCCGCCTCTTCGTGTATGCCCGGCTTGGCGTTGGCCTGAGCCGCGAAGGCCTCGGACGGTGGGAAAGTGCGCTCTTCGCGGAGCAGGTTCTCCAGAGCCTGCGACATGGGTTCAGTCCTCCTTGGTGGTCTCGGGGCCCGAACCTACCAGTGCGAATGACCACACGATGAGACAGGAGATCGCTGCCGCATACATCAGGAGGTCGCCGGTGACGGCGTAGGGCGTGGTGGGAAGTGCGGCTCCGTAGGCCTCGGAGAGCACCTCCATGGTGCCCAGGCCGGTCACCGGGCTCAGGTCGCCGTCGACGTCTACCACGGTCGACTTGCCGGTGACTGCCGCATGGATGATGGGGACGCCCAGCTCGACGGCGCGCATCCGGGTCATGCCGATGAACTGGTCGGATGTCGGCGCTTCGGGGCCATAGGAGGCCTCGTTCGTGTTGACGACTATGACTTTGGCTCCCGCCCGCCTGTTCTCGAGCGGATATCGGGAGAAGGCGCCTTCGAACGAGATCACCGACCCGATGTCCCCGAAGAGGACCGGGCCGTCGCCGCGAATCATGTCGCGGGGCACCCGGTCCAGCGCCGGGATCCACTCGAAGAGCGGACGCAGCGGTATGTACTCGCCGAAGGGGACACCGTGCTGTTTCCGGTACTCCCCGACGATCTCCCCGTTCGCGTCGAAATAGACGTTCGCATTCACCCAATGGGTCTCGCTGATCACCCGATCGCCACCGATGACCATCGGAGACGAAAGTCGTCGAGCCTGGTCGGCGATGGCGACGCGCACCTCGTCGTTGAGCACCGGATCGGCATTGGTCGATCCGGTCGAGCCTTCGGGCCACACCACCAAACCGGCAGACCCGGCGACGAGGCTCTCGGTGAGAGCCAGGTGCTGTTCGAATGTCCCGAGCCGCTCGTTTGGCGGGCAATGCTCGAACGGGCAGGGGGTAGATCCCTGGACGACGCTCACCGGAGCCGCAATGTCATCCCGGCCCTGCCCATAGACCCACGCGTAGGAGCCGGCGAGGATGACGACCGTGCCGATCGCGCTCCACGCCACCGCTCTGCCGGCTCCCCCGGTGAAGGCCTGGGTCAGCAGCGCCGCGATCATCACCACCATGATCGTGAGACCGGACGTCCCCACGGCGCTGGCCGGGACACGCGTGATGAAACTGTCGGACAGGGCGTATCAGGCCGCTCCCCACTCGAGACCCCCCACCGGGAAGTGGTAGCGGATCAGCTCCATCACACCCCAGCCCCCAACGGCGAGGGTGATCCAATGGGCCGGCTTGCTGTCGTTGAATCGGACCAGCCACCAGCCGTAAACGGCAACGAAGAACGCCTGCACCGGCACGAGGACCAGGGCGATCAACTCCAGCTCGGCGAGCCACCACATGAGCCAGCCAAAGAACACCAGGCCATATGCGCCGCCGGTCCAGAGCCCCTCCCTCCTGGTCGCACATCGACGGAGGCCCAGCAGCAGGAGCGTCACTCCCGGGACGATCAGGAGGCCTGGGCCATACGGTGGGAAGGCCAGGACGGACAGAACGGCGCCGAGGACCGCCATGGAGAGAGCCGGGATCACCGAGCGCAGGGTATCCCCGGTCGGGGAGCAGGCACGACGATGAGCAGGCCGACACGAGGTCTTAGAGTCACGACTCATGTGGGAAGGCGACGTCTGGGTTGCGGTTCGCGCGGCACGCGCCGGGGCCGACGTCGTCCAGACCGGCTTCTTCCAAGCGCTCGACACCGAGATGAAGAGCGCGGTCGACCCGGTGACTCAGGTCGATCGGGAGGCCGAGGACGCCGTTCGGGCCATCATCGGCAGCCACTTCCCTGCCGACGGGATCCTCGGCGAGGAGGGTGGTGGTGGCGACTGGCGCTCCGGCCGGGTGTGGATCGTCGATCCTCTCGACGGCACGGTGAACTTCGTCCACAGACTCCCCCAAGTCGCGGTGTCAGTGGCTCTCTGGGACGACGGAGCCCCCTTGGTGGGCGTGATCATCGACGTGGCACGAAACGACGAGTACGTGGCCGTGGCCGGAGAAGGGGCTTCGCTGAACGGGGAGCAGATTCATGTCTCGGAGACGGCCACCCTCGACCAGTCGTTGGTGTGCACCGGCTTCCCCTACGACCGCAGAGAGCACGCCGCCGCATATCTGCGGGTCGTCGAGGAGGTCATGCTCAACAGCCAGGGGACGAGACGTCTCGGGGCGGCCGCCCTCGACCTCGCCTGGCTCGCCGCCGGCAGATACGACGCGTACTGGGAGCACGGTGGAACCCAAGGCATCAAACCGTGGGACGTCGCGGCCGGGATCCTGCTCATCACCGAGGCGGGAGGCACATATACCAACGAGTCGGGTGAGACCAACCAGTTGCAGGCCCGAGCCCATGTGGCCAGCAATGGCAAGGTCCACGAAGAGCTGCGCTCCATAGTCGCCCGCACCATGCCAGAGCATCTCAGATGATGTACCACGACCATCACCTTCATCCCTTCGGGTATGCGTCGTTGGTCAACGGTCTCGAGTTGATGGATGCACCCGACCTCGACACGGTCATGCGACGGGTCGCCGATCGTGGGACGAGGGTGGACGGGGCCATAATCGGCCATCGCCTGAATGACGAGGGAGTCCAGGACCGAAGACTGCCCACCGCTGCCGACATCGACGAGGTGATCGTCGATCGACCCGTGCTCCTGTATCGCTACTGCGGTCACGTCGCCGTGGCCAACGGAGCAGCGATGGCCCTCGCCGGTCTCGACGAGTCGACGCCCGATCCGGCCGGGGGATCCTTCGACCGTGACGCCTCGGGCCGACCCAACGGCATCCTCAGGGAGACGGCGATCAGCACCGTGTCGAAAGCTCTGGAGCCCCTCACTGCACCGCCATCCGACCTGGAGATCGTCTCAGCCCTCGCCGGCCTGCGTCGCATGGGGATCGGGTCCATCACCGGCATGGTCTCGGTGACCAGCAACGTCTGGTGCTCCGTCGACGACGAGGTGGAGAGTCTCATTCGGATCGCACCCGACCTCCCCATCGACATCGACGTCCTGCTCATTGCGAGTACGCCCGAGGACCTGATCGCCGCCAAGGATCGGATCGACCGGGCACAGGGGCCCATCAGGTTTCACGGCTACAAGGACTTCATCGACGGCAGCCTCGGCGGGCACACCGCGGCCATGCACGAGCCGTTCACCGATCGGCCCGATACGCGCGGGACGGAGCGATACGACCATGCTCGGATGGTCGAGATGGGCCGGACCTCACTCGATCTCGGTGGTGTCGTCGCCATCCACGCCATCGGCGACCGCGCCAACGACTTGGTCCTCGATGTCCACGACGATCTGATCACCACTGGTGCAGACCCGGCTCATCTCCGGGTGGAACATGCGTCGATCCTCACCGACGAGACGATCGAGCGCATGGCGAACATGGGTGTCACTGCCTCGGTACAGCCGGCCTTTCTCGCCTCGGAGTCGTCCTGGCTGGAGAAGCGGCTCGGCCCGGAGAGGATGGGCCGCGCCTATCCGTTCCGCTCGATGATGGAGGCCGGGATCCCCCTCCTCGGTGGCAGCGACTCCCCGGTGGAGCTGCCCCAGCCCGAAACCGGGATCGAGGCGGCCGTCTCCCGTCATGGCATCAACGATTCCGAGGCTCTCACCAGAGATCGGGCCGAGGCCTTGTTCGCCCCGCCGGAGCGCTGAGAGACACTCCCCGATCCCGAATACCCGGTACGGCGGAGTGGAACCCATCTGGTTCCGCCCGTACCCTGGTCCCCTCATGCCGAACTACGCCACGCTCACCCCGGAACAAGTGACGACCGGCGTCGATCGGGCCATCGGAGTGGCCGAGATCGTGGTGTCCGAGATCGTCGAAGCGCACGGCGAGCGGACCTTCGAGAACACCCTCCGTCCCCTCGATCGCATCGCCGACATCCTGGACCATGCCACCACAGAGTTCACCTTCATGGGATACGTCCACCCCGACAAGGCGCTGCGGACCGCCGCAAAGGAGGCCGAGGAGAAGAAAGACAAGTGGGCCTCGGAGATCTACTTCCGTGACGATCTAAACGACGCCGTAAAGGCATATGCCTCGACCGACGAGGCACACGGCCTCGAGGGCGAGCACAAGCGTCTCCTCGAATTCGTCCTCCGCGACCTGCGACGCGCCGGTCACGACCTCGACCCGGAGACCCGGGACCGAATCCGCGAGCTCACGCAGCGCGAGATCGAGCTCGGTGTCCGTTTTCAGCAGAACATCGACGAGTGGGACGACTGGATCCTGGTCACCAGCGAAGACCTGGAGGGCATGCCCGACTCGTACATCGACGGGCTCGACATCGATGACGACACGGGGAAGTTCAAGGTCACGATCGCCTACCCCGATCTGATCCCGTTCCTCGAGAACTCGCCACGACGCGACCTGCGGGAGCAGCTGCGGTTCAAGTTCAACTCGGTGGCCGTGGAGGAGAACAGGAAGCTGCTCGAAGAGGCTCTGGCGATCAGACAGGAGATCGCCGAGGCATTCGGACTTCCCACGTGGGCCCATCATCGTCTCGAGCTGCGAATGGCGAAGACGCCGGAGCGGGTAGAGGAGATGTATGCCGAGCTGAGAGACCCCCTCACTGCGGCCGCCACCGGAGAGCTCGAAGCCGTGAGTGCCCTGCTCGAGGCCGACACCGGGGAATCGACCGTGCAGCAGTGGGACTGGTCTTATTACGACACCCAGCAACGGAAGACCGACTACGGCGTGGACAACTTCGAGGTTGCCAAGTACTTCCCACTGCCAAAGGTTCTCGAGGGGATGTTCGAGCTCACCTCGGAGATGTTCGGCATCACCATGACCGAGGTGACCGACTTCGAGACCTGGCATCCCGACGTGCAGCTCTTCGCCATCACCGATGACGAGTCGGGAGAGGAGATCTCCCGCTTCTATCTCGACCTGTTCCCGCGTGAGGGGAAGTTCGGTCACGCCGCCGAGTTCCCGCTGATCCGGAGCCGGCTCCGGGAGGACGGCACCTATCAGAACCCGACCTGCGCCATGGTGGCCAACCTCACCAAGCCGACGAAAGCCTCACCCTCGCTCCTGCAGCACGGCGAAGTGGAGACGCTGTTCCACGAGTTCGGCCATGTCCTCCATCAGAACTTGGGACGGACCGAATTGGCCACGTTCTCCGGCACCGGGACCGAGCGGGACTTCGTGGAGGCGCCCAGCCAGATCATGGAGCACTGGATCTGGCGTCCGGAGGTTCTGAAGAGATTCGCCCATCACCATGAGACGGGCGAGCCCATCCCGACCGAGCTGGTCGATCAGCTGGTCGCGGCCCGCAATTTGAACAAGGCCATGTTCCAGCTTCGCCAGATGCAATACGGATGGTGGGACCAGCAACTCCATGCCGGGCCTGACCGGGACATCGATGCGATCTATGAGCGCGGGTCCGAGATCTCGCTGCTGCCATCTCACGAGGGGACGTTCGCCCTGGCCTCGTTCGGTCACATCATGGGCGGCTACGACGCCAGCTACTACGGCTACATGTGGGCCGAGGTGTTCGGCGACGACATGTTCTCCCGCTTCGAGGAGCAGGGCGTGACCAACCCTGAGGTCGGGATGGCCTACCGCGAAGAGGTCATCGGCAAGGGCGGGTCTTTGGACGCGGACGTCCTCTTGGTAAACTTCTTGGGAAGAGAGCCCAACAACGAGGCGTTCCTCAAGAAGCTGGGTATCTCGGGAACCGGGTGAGGCGGTTCCGACGTCTTATACCCATGGCTATTGCGGGGATCTTTAACCCCGTTTAGCGTTCCGGCACGCACAATTTGAGTGCACTATCAAGGACCAGGAGCCTTGGCCGGGTCAGGCGAAGTGGCCTGATCACCCGAAATTTAAAGAAGTGCCGGCCCAATACCAGGAGGGCCAACATGACAGACACAGTAAGAGGTGCAGCGATCAAAGGCATGACCCGCCCATCGAAGCGGTTCAAGACCGGTCGAGTGTGCGCCAAGCCAGGCTGCGAGACGAAACTCTCTCAGTACAACAAGGCGGAGTACTGCCACGCGCATGCCCCGGTCCGGTTCCCCCGGGTTCGCGGCAAGATCGTGGACAGCGACGAGTAGAACCCAAAACAGCCAACGTTCAGAAGACCCCCGACCACCTGGTCGGGGGTCTTCTCAGCTTCCGGGACGCAAACCACGTTCTGTGTCAGTTAGGACCGACGTGAGCGGACGCCACTGACACAGAAGCGCCTGCAGGCCCTTCTGTGTCTGTTCGTCGCTCTCCCCCGGTGGATGAACCCTCCAGTTCACTGGAAGGTTATCGTGGTATGCTGACGACATGAAGATCGGGCAACTCGCCGAGCGAACCGGGATCTCCACCAAAGCCATCCGCTACTACGAGGACATCGGTGTCCTCCCCGAGCCGGAGCGGGCCGAGAACGGATATCGCAACTACGACCCGGCAACGGCCGAGCGCATCTCCTTCATCCAGGACGCCCAATCGGCAGGGATGACCCTCACCGAGATCCAATTGATCCTCGAGTTGAGGGACGGTGGCCAGTCGACTTGTGGGCACGTGATCGAGGCCCTGGAGAATCATTTGGAGGAGGTCGACAGGCAGATGGACGAGCTGGTGCGCACCCGCCATCGAATCGATGACATCCTCATCCGTGCGCGAACTCTCGATCCGACCGAATGCTCCGACCCCAATCGCTGTCAGACCATCCCCCACCAGGACGAAAAGGAACATATATGAGCACCCAGACCACACTCCAGGTCCCCGAAGTCCACTGCGACCACTGCAAGACGAGTCTCGAGGGAGCCGTCGGGGCCCTTGGAGGCGTCTCCACCGTCGAGGTGTCGGTGCCCGACGCCACCCTCGCCGTCTCCTTCGACGAGAACGAGGTGGAGCTAGCCACCATCAAGCACGCTATCGAGGAGCAGGGCTACGCCGTCTTCGGATAACACCCGGACCGTTCTCTTCGACGTCGAGGGGATGACCTGTGCCACCTGCGCCGTGCGCATCGAACGCATCCTCGACAAGCAGGAGGGGGTCGCCAAGGCGTCGGTGAACCTCGCCGGCGCATCGGCTTCGGTGCGTGTCGCGGAGGACACCGACGTCGAAGACCTGCGGTCTGCCGTGCACAAGATCGGATACGAGATTGCCGTGCACGACCCGGACGATGCCCGGGACGTCGTGCAGATGTACTCCGAGGAAGAGAGGGCACAGCGGAAGCGTTTCTGGACGGCGCTCGCCTTCACGGCCCCGGCCATGATCTTGCACCTGTTCGGGCCTCACGAGCTGTGGAACTCGATAGCTCAGGGCGTCCTGGTCACGCCGGTCGTGTTCTGGTCGGGCGCACAGTTCCACCGGCGCGCGCTCAAACAGGCCCGCAACGGCAGCGCCAACATGGACACCCTCATCTCGCTCGGATCGTTGGCCGCTTACTTCTACTCCCTCACCGCCTTGTTCACGCATGGCGCGGTCTTCTTCGAGACGGCGGGGATGATCATCACGCTCATCACCCTGGGCAAGGTGTTCGAGGCCCGGGCGAAGGGGCGCGCCTCCTCGGCGGTCCATCGGCTCTTGGAGTTGAGTGCCACGGAGGCGACCGTCCTCTCCGATGGCACCGAGAGGAGGGTTCCCGTCGACCAGGTCGTGCCCGGCGACATCCTCGTGGTAAGGCCGGGTGAGCGCATCCCCACCGACGGTGTGGTGGAGTCCGGCGCCAGCACCGTCGACGAGTCGATGCTCACGGGTGAGCCATTGCCGGTGGCCAAGGTCGCGGGCGACCCGATCGTCGGAGCCACCGTCAACCAGGCCGGCCGTTTGACGATGCGGGCCACCCATGTCGGATCGGAGACCACTCTGG
>JBAPYG010000261.1:0-2731 GCA_049284615.1 Acidimicrobiia bacterium | reverse complement strand
CTTCCTAGCGGCCACCGTCGACCGGGCGCTCATATCGGACATCGATGACGCCGACACGATCCTGGTCTGGGGCCCGGACCTGAAAGAGGAGCACCCGACTCTGTACCTTCGAGTGCGCCGCGCCGCCCAGGAGTTGGGCAAGACATTGATCGTCGTCCATCCCCGAGCCACCGGGCTCGACGACCGGGCCATGCACAAGCTCGAGCACCGGCCTGGCGGGGGCTTCGACCTCCTCGCCGAGTTGGGCACCGGGACTCACCAGGAGATCGACACCGACCTGTCCGCGGACAAGGTCGTAGCCATAGTCGGCATGCCCGGGCGGGCCGACAGTCCCCAGCTCGCCGAGGCCGTGGCGGCCCATGTCCGATCGGTGGCGGGCTCGGCCCGAATCCTGCCGCTCCACTCTCGCGCCAACACGATGGGAGCCCTCGACATGGGTCTCTCCCCGAACCTGCTGCCGGGGCGGGTGGCCGCGGATCGCCCGGGCAAAGGGACCCGGGAGATCATGGCCGGGCTGGAGTCTGGCGAGATCAGGGGCCTGGTGCTGGTGGGCGCCGACCCGCTCCGGGACGTGCCCGACCCCCGTGTTGTCGCCGAGGGCCTGTTCGCCGCCGAGTACGTGGTAGCCATCGACCTGTTTCACAACGACTCCAACAGCCACGCCGACGTCATCCTGCCTGCCGCGGCGTTCGCCGAGAAAGAAGGCACCATCACCAACGTCGAAGGTCGGGTGCAGAAGGTGAACCGGGTCAGGCCATCCCCCGGGTCTGCCAAAACCGACTGGTCGATCATCGACGATCTTTCGTCGCGCATGGGTGCCCCGCTCGGTCTTGCGACTCCGGAGACGATCGCCAAGGAGATAGCAGAGACGATTCCCCTCTATGCGGGGGTCACCCACGACCATCTCGAGTGGGAGGCCCGCGATGGGGTCGTGGTTCCCGAGACGGGGTCCCAGCCGTTCGACCATGTCCCCGTCGCCCTGTCCGGCCCGAGGGCCGCTGGCGCCCAATTCGTGGTGCACTCGGCTCGCACCATGTACGACGACGGTGTCCGTCTGCGTCATTGCCCCTCCCTGCACCCCCTGGCGCCCGGGCCTGTCGCTCACGTCAACCCTGCCGACGCCCCGGGCCTCGGCGCCAAAGACGGGTCCCCAGTGTCCGTCACCACGGCGCACGGAGAGGGCCTCTTCACCGCGATCTTGGACGACGGCACGCCGTCCGGGGTGGTATACGTCCCCTGCAACCAGCCCGGTGGGGCTGCTCTCGGGACCGATCCCGTGGTCAGGGTGAAGGTGGTGAGCTGATGCCCTGGGCAGATGTGGGGATCGTCGTGCTCAGGGTGGTCCTCGTCTTCGCCCTGCTCCTGGGGGCAACGCTGATCAACGTCTGGGCCGAGCGCAAGGTCATTGCCGACATGCAGAGCCGGATCGGTCCCAACCGGGCCGGCCCGTGGGGGATCCTGCAAACGGTCGCCGACGGTCTCAAGCTCTTCTTCAAGGAGTCGATCACGCCACGCAAGGTGGAGCTGGGGATGTATCTGTTGGCGCCGTTCCTCGCCGTCATCCCCGCCTTCCTGATCTTCATGATGATCCCCTTCGGCATCCCCTTCACCATCGGGGGCAAGGAGGTCCTCCTCCAGGGTGCCGATCTCAATATCGGGCTGCTGTTCGTGCTCGCCATGTCGTCCCTGGCGGTGTATGCCGTGGTCCTCGCCGGCTGGTCCTCTGGCTCCAAGTACCCGCTCATAGGAGGGGTGCGCGCCACGGCCCAGGCGATCTCATACGAGGCCGCCATGGGCCTGGCCATGGTCGCCGTCGTGATGTTCACCGCCACCCAGGGAGAGGGCGGCACGCTCAGCCTCGCCGAGATAGTGGTTCGTCAGGAGGGGACCTGGGCGGGGATCATCCCCCGTTGGAACATCTTCCCGCAGGTCGTGGCATTCGGCATCTTCATGCTGGCCATCGTGGCCGAGACCAACCGGGCGCCATTCGACCTCGTCGAGGCGGAGCAGGAAATCGTGGGTGGATTCCACACCGAGTACTCCGGGATGCGCTTCGCCATGTTCTTCCTGGCCGAGTACGTCAACATATTCTCGATGTCGGCCCTCGCCGCCACCCTCTTCCTGGGTGGTTGGACCGGACCGACCTGGGAAGGGGCCCTGCCGGCCTTCGTCTCCGCGATCCTGCCCACGGTGTGGTTCCTGCTCAAGACCTACGCCATCGTCTTCATCTTCTTCTGGCTGCGATCGACCTTCCCCAGGCTGCGTTACGACCAGCTGATGACGCTTGGCTGGAAGCGGCTCATCCCGGTCGCGCTCACCTGGATCATCGTCTCCAGCATCGCTATCGGCGTCCGTCAATTCGGTCTTCCCTGGAGCTAGCGCATGGGTGTCATCACCGAGTTGTTGAAAGGCCTTCGTGTCACCGGGGGGACCATGTGGCGGACCATCACCGGCCAGGAGATGGTCACCACCGAGTACCCCAAGGAGATGAGGCAGAAGCCGCAGCGGTTCCATGGCAGGCATGTGCTCAACCGCTATCCGGACGGCATGGAGAAGTGCATCGGGTGCGAGCTGTGCGCCGGCGCCTGTCCCGCCGACTGCATATACGTGCGTGGCGAAGACAACGACCCCGAGCACCCGACGTCGCCGGGTGAGCGGTACGGCTACGTATACGAGATCAACATGTTGCGCTGCATCTTCTGCGGCCTGTGCGTCGAGGCCTGTCCCACCG
>JBAPYG010000260.1:0-3586 GCA_049284615.1 Acidimicrobiia bacterium | reverse complement strand
CTCCAGGAGGCCGCTGAGAAGAGGGGGGCCGAGGTGGTCGTGACGGTCGCCACGACGGGTGAGGGAGTGCCCGCCTTGCTCGAAGAGATCGATCGGCTAATCGGCTAGCTCCGCCTGAGCGGCGGCGAGACGCGCACCTTCGATTCGCGGAGGGCTGCACGACACGTAGTCGAGCCCCAGTCCGTGCACGAAACGGATCGACTCGGGATCACCGCCGTGCTCTCCACACACACCCACGACCAGCGAGGGATTTGCGGCTCGCCCTTCGATCGTGGCCACCCGCACCAACCGCCCCACCCCCTCCTGGTCCAGGGTCTGGAAGGGGTTCGAGGCGAAGATCCCCTGTTCCAGGTAGTCCCTCAAGAACCGGCCCTCGGCATCATCACGGCTGAGGCCGTATGTCATCTGAGTCAGATCATTGGTCCCGAAGGAGAAGAAGTCGGCTTCGGCGGCGATCGCGCCCGCGGTGAGAGCCGCCCTAGGCAATTCGATCATCGTCCCGATGTGAATGTCACGATCGGTCCCGATCTCCTCTTCGATCATCTCCCTCATGCGGTGGAGCTCCTCCACGTCGGCCACCAGCGGGACCATGATCTCGAGCATCGGCGTGCCCCCGGCATTCATTCTGCGGTCGAACGCGGTCACCGCTGCCCGAACCTGCATCCTGTAGAGCTGGCTGAGCATGAGGCCGAGACGGACACCCCGCAGTCCGAGCATGGGGTTGTCTTCTTCCCATTTCGCCACCTGTTCGGACATGGCCACGAGGTCATCGATGGGACGCCCGGCCCGAACCCGTCTCAATGCCTCGTGCTCGAGCTCGAGACGCCCGGGGAGAAACTCGTGCAGTGGGGGGTCGAGGAGCCTGATGACCACGGGAAGGCCGTCCATGGCCTCGAGGATCCCCTCGAAATCGTCGATCTGCTGCTTCTCCAGAGCTTCCAGCGCCTTGTCACGCTCGTCCTGATCGAGAGCGAGGATGACCTTCTGAACCACCTCGAGTCGCTCACCCATGAACATGTGCTCGGTGCGAGCCAGCCCGATTCCCTCCGCCCCTCGTCTTCTCGCCGTGGCGGCATCCTCCGGCGTGTCGGCATTGGCGCGGACCCCCAGTGTCCGAATCTCGTCCGCCCAATCGAGGAGCTCGCCCAGCTCGGGGAGCGCCTCGGGCTCGATGAGGCTCACCGAACCGATGTAGACGGCTCCGGCGGTGCCGTCGATCGTGATCTCGTCCCCCTCGTGGAGGTCGTGCTCGAGGACGTGGGCGATGCCGGCCCCGGGGTCGACGACGAGGTCGGGGGCACCCGTCACCGCCGGCTTCCCCATCCCGCGCGCCACCACCGCCGCATGCGAGGTCTTTCCACCCTGGCTGGTGAGGATCCCGACCGCTGCAGCCATGCCGTGGATGTCGTCCGGGGTGGTCTGCGGCCTGACCAGGATCACCTGTTCGCCATCACGTGCCAGCTCGACGGCGCGATCTGCCGTGAACACGACCATGCCGGCGGCGGCACCTGGCGAGGCGGCGACGCCTTCTATCGCCGGTGGCGGCGCTGCCTGCGTGTCGATCTTGGGTCTGTGGAGCTGCTCCAGGGACGCCGGTTGCACGCGGCC
Source organism: Acidimicrobiia bacterium (assembly GCA_049284615.1). Lineage (GTDB taxonomy): Bacteria > Actinomycetota > Acidimicrobiia > Spongiisociales > ZC4RG35 > JANQRA01. Next base: position 1,978 of record JBAPYG010000260.1, on the reverse strand, counting down.
GAGAGCGGTCTCGCGGTCGATCAGCCCCTCTTTCACCATCGTCACCGCCAGCCTCACGGCTGCTTCGGCGGTTCGCTTGCCCACCCGGGTCTGCAGGATGTAGAGAGTGTCCTTCTCGATCGTGAACTCGATGTCGCACATGTCCTGGTAGTGCCGCTCGAGGAGGTCCATGGTGGCGAGGAGCTCGCGATGACACCTTTCGTGGAGCCCGGCCAACTCGTCCAATGAGAGGGTGTTTCGGATCCCGGCCACCACGTCCTCGCCCTGAGCGCGGGGCAGGTAGTCGCCGTAGGAAGCGCGTGCCCCGGTAGCCGGGTCTCGGGTGAAGCACACCCCGGTGCCCGAGTCGTCACCCAGATCGCCAAACACCATCATCTGGACGTTTGCCGCAGTGCCCAATTCGTCGGGGATGTTATGGATGCGCCGATAGTCGATGGCGCGCTTGTTGCTCCACGATTGAAAGACCGCCGCGATCGCACCTCGCAACTGCTCTCTCGGGTCCTGGGGGAGCTCGCCGGGCCGTTGCTCCTCGACGATGGCACGGAACATCTGGGTTGCGCGTTCCAGATCGGAGGCGGTCAACTCCGAGTCGTCCTCGACACCGCGCTTGTTGCGGAGGTTGGTCAGGACCTCCTGGAAGTGGTGGTCGGGAACACCCAGGACGACGTCCGCGTACATCTGGACGAAGCGACGGTAGGCATCCCACGCGAAATGAGGATCGCCGGACCACTCTTCGAGCGCCTTGACGACTTCGTCGTTCACCCCGATGTTGAGGACCGTATCCATCATCCCCGGCATGGAGAACTTCGCCCCAGATCTCACAGAGAGGAGAATCGGCACCGGCCCCGAGCCGAAGCTCCGGCCCGTCGCCGTCTCGAGACGACCGACCGCGGACTCGACCTCGTCCCACAGGTCGGCGGGGACGACTCCGAGGTCCATGGTTATGCGACATACGTCGGTGGTGATGATGAAACCGGGCGGAACCGGCAACCCGAGACGCGTCATCTCGGCGAGGCCGGCCCCCTTACCTCCGAGCAGGTCTTTGTCGGAACCGTCGGCGTCGGCGAAGTCGTACAGATGGGTCAACTGATGTCTCCTGGGGGCACTACCTGGCAAAAGTACCAACTGGGAGCTCGTTACGACGGGGCCAAAGGTCGGTAAGTTCGAGGGATATTGGCCGTTACCCTCGACGGTGATGACGGTCTATCTCTCCCATGCCACGAGCTTCTGTGGTGCGGTGTGGGACCCGGTCGTGTCGGCCCTGGACGATATGGAGACCGTGGCGTGGGATCAGCCCGGTCATGGAGCGGGGCCGTCGATCGAGGTCCCGGTGTCATGGTCGGTTTTCGGAGAGCACGTCCTCGACATCACCAAGCGCGGGGGGATCGGGGTGGGCCACTCGATGGGAGCGGCGGCCCTCGCCATGGCCCAGATCGCCGATCCGGGGCGATTCAAGGCGCTGATACTCATCGAACCGGTGATGTTCCCCGCACCCCACGCGCGCAGGGACAACGACATGAGTGAAAGGGCCATGCGACGACGTCGTGGGTTCTCGTCCCGCCAGGAGGCAGCCGACAACTTCCGGGGCAGGGGTGCCTTCGTCGGATGGGACGACGCTGCCTTCGACGGTTACATCCGGTGCGGGCTGATAGGTGATGGCCCGGTCCATCTGGCTTGTCGGCCGGAGATCGAGGCGGACATCTACCGAGGCTCCGACGCCCATGACACATTCGACAGGGTGGGAGCGATCGACGTCCCTGTGCTGCTGATGTCGGGGGCGAACTCCCAAACCGTGCCTCCCGAGCTCGCCCGTCGCCAGGCCGATCAGTTTCAAAGGGCGGGCGTCGAGATCGTCCCCGACGTGGGCCACTTCCTCCCGATGGAAACCCCGAAGCTGGTCGCCGACCGGGTGCGTCGTCTCGCCGTTCTGTGAGTGTTTTCTACCAGGCCCTGGTAGAAAACACTCACAGAACGGACT
>JBAPYG010000259.1:0-2314 GCA_049284615.1 Acidimicrobiia bacterium | reverse complement strand
GGTAGGGGTCGTGCACGACCCCTACCGGTCTATCTCGCCAGGTCGTTGACACGCGGGCCCCCGATCCGTAACTTTCAGGCGGGGCCGGCCGGGAAGAAAGGACCGGCCTGTTGCCCAACCGTCACGGGAGAGATCGGCTCAGCCCTCAGGACCTCGCCAAGCAATTGGCCGAGAAGCTGGCTGAGTCCAAACCACCACCCCCCGGCTTCTCCCTGCGCGACAGCGTCTTGGTCGGCCGATTGATGGCGGGCGCGGCTTTCCTCCTCACGGCAGGTGTGGTGATCTTCGCCACTCTCGCCGGCGTCAACTGGTGGACCGAGCGATCCGCCGCCGCCACGGCCGAGGTCCTCTCGGTCAGTCAGACGAGCCAACCTGCGACGGCCCCGTTCGCCTCGCCGACGACCCATGACGACCGGCAGAGCCCGATGATGGCGACCATCCTGGGGGTGCCCCTGACCGCCGGGTCGGGGACCGAGGGACCGCTCCCGGCGCTGCCCGGCCCGACGACGACGACCGCACCGGCGGTCGCCCTCACGCCGACGACCACGATCGGGACGGGACCCTCGACATCCGGTTCGGTCACCTCCACCTCGCTGTCCAACACCAGCACGACGACCAGGACGAGTCCCCTGCCGACGGTGCCGTCGACCACGACTACGACGACATCACCGACATCGACTCTGGCGACCACGACGACGACCACCACCGCTCCGACGACCACCACCACGATCGAAGTCACCACCACGACGATCCCGGAGAGCACCACCACCACCTGCCCCGGGAACAGCGGTGGACATGGGAATGGGGACAACTGCGGCTAGACGGGAACCGAATTCGGCCTCTCTTACGTCACAGGCATGTGTTACCGTTCGCCTGTCGGTCGGATCACTCTCGTCGGGATGTCCGATGAGTCGGCCGATTTGGTACGCGCACAGACAGATACGTAGAATCTGTCCACGTTCCCGGGTGCGCATCCATGTGCGACCCACTGGGAACAGTCGGCCACCTTCGCGGCGGCCGACACGCAATGTTTCACAACAGGAACGGCGCTTGGACTGTGTCCGTCGTCGTTTCCTCGCGCGGAGGAAAAATGCCGACCATCGAGCAACTTGTCCGCGAGGGCAGGAAGCCAAAGAAGAAGAAGGTCAAGACCGCGGGTCTTGCCGGCGCACCGCAACGTCGCGGCGTCTGCACCCGCGTCTACACCGTCACCCCGAAGAAGCCGAACTCGGCTCTTCGCAAGGTCTGTCGTGTCCGTCTTTCCTCCGGGATTGAGATCACCGCTTATATCCCCGGTGAGGGGCACAACCTCCAGGAGCACAGCATGGTCCTGGTCCGTGGTGGCCGTGTTCGTGACCTTCCCGGTGTTCGGTACAAGGTCATCCGTGGCGCACTCGACGCCTCCGGTGTCAACGAGCGCAAGCAGGCCCGCTCCAGATACGGATCGAAGAAGGACTCCTGATGCGAAGGGCACCCGCTCAGAAGCGAAAGGTCGAGCCCGACCCGGTATTTCGCAGCGCCCTGGTCAGCCAGGTCATCAACAAGATCTTGCTCAAGGGGAAGAAGGACCTGGCCCGAACGATCGTCTACGACGCTTTGGAGACCATCGAGCAGCGCACCAGCCAGGACCCGACGGTGGTGCTGAAGCGCGCGGTGGACAACATCCGCCCCTCGGTCGAGGTCCGCTCGCGCCGCGTCGGCGGAAGCTCCTACCAGGTCCCCGTGGAGGTCACCCCACGTCGACAGAACTCGTTGGCCATCCGTTGGCTGGTCAACTACGCCCGTCAGCGTCGCGAGCCGACGATGTCGCTCCGGCTCGCCAACGAGATCCTCGACGCCTCCAACAACACCGGGTCCGCCGTCAAGCGGAAAGAGGACGTCCACAAGATGGCGGAGTCCAACAAGGCCTTCGCCCACTATCGATGGTGATGTGTCTCACCGAGGCGGCGTAGCAACCGTCGATCGAGGCCGATGGAGTCTGCCGAGCAGTCCCCGTCACCGCAGACAACGGATTTTTTACAACAGAACGGTTCCGCGAGGCAGGCTGGAAATCCAGAAGCCTGAACCAGCGGGCGGCAGCCCTCGGGGGGCTGCAATCGGGCCATCTGTGACCCGGCGTTATCAAGTTCATAACGAGCTGGAGTAATAGAAGAGAAATGAGCAACGACAACTCGCTGCATCACCTCCGTGAGGTGCCACTGAGCCGAACCCGGAACATCGGGATAATGGCCCATATCGACGCGGGCAAGACCACCTTGACCGAGCGAATCCTCTATTACACCGGCCGCAACTACAAGATCGGTGAGGTCCATGA
>JBAPYG010000258.1:0-5700 GCA_049284615.1 Acidimicrobiia bacterium | reverse complement strand
CCGTCCGGGCCCATCTCACGCGCCCGAGCCAGGGCCTCGAACCCACCGTCGTCCCGATACGAGCCCAGCGACTCGGGGTCGACCACACCCACCCGGCGGAGCAGGGTGAGCTCGGTCGGATCCTGGTGTACCAGCCCGTGGGGAAGCTCGTCGAAGACTGGCTGCGGCGGCGAGGAGACATCGACCGGGGCCGCGACGCCATAGCCCCGGCCCGGCTCGTGGAACATCACCGCGGGAGCGCGGTCACACTGGCCGAGACACGGGCTGCGCTGGTACGTCGCACCGGCATCGTCGAGGGCAGAGCACAGCTCTTCCGCCCCGTACTGGGCACACACGATGTCGTCGCACACGTGGACCGATCGGCCCGGCGAGCCGTCGACGTCGAACAGGGCATAGAACGTGGCAACCCCGTAGGCCTCGGCGGGTGCGACGGTGAGCCGGTCACATACGTAGGCGAGTGCGCCACGGCTCACCGTTCCCGAGGCATCCTGGACGGCATGGAGGGCGGGCAGGAGCAGGTGCCGTTGGGCTCGCGCCGAGTGACCCCCATAGGCGACGCGCCCGTTGGGCGAGTCGTCGGGCCCGAGCAAGGCGTCCACGGCGGCGCGCTCGGTATCAGTCGCCCGATCGAGCATGAGCCGGAGATCCATCAGGTGGTGGCGCCGATTGGCTCGACGCGGATGGCGGTCGCCTTGAATTCGGCGGTTCCCGACTTCGGATCCCACGCGTCGAGGGTGAGGATGTTGACGTCGGTCTCGTCGGGGAAGTGGACCGACATGAAAGCCAGTCCCGGACGGAGGGAGTCGTCGAAGCGCACCGGGGCCTCCAGGCTGCCTCGCCGGGAGACCACACGCACCCTGTCGCCCTCGGCAATTCCGAGCTCGGCGCCATCCTCACGTGAGAGGTCGATCGCCCCGGCGATGCGGCGGGGCGCCTCGTAGCGCCCGCTCTGCACGCCGGTGTTGTACGAGTCGAGACGACGCCCCGTGGTGAGCCGAGTTGGGAAGTCGTCGCTGAGCTCATCGACCGGCGCGGCATGTTCGACCGGGAAAAACGGCGCTTTGCGGGTGGTCACCGGCCGCTCCCAGAGACGCCCGTGAAGGAAGAGCTCACCGTCCGAGCTCTCGTCCGGGCAGGGCCACTGGATTCCGCCCATGGCCTCGAGGCGCGCGTATGACATCCCGCCATGGAGGGGAGAGACGGACCGGAGCTCGTCCCAGGCCTCCTCGGCGGTCGGAGTGGGGAATTCGTGGCCCATCGCTCGTGCCAGCCTGGAAAGGATCTCGATGTCCCCGAGAGCCTCCCCGGGCGGTTCGATCGCCTTGCGCACCCGCTGGACACGCCGCTCACTTGAGGTGAAGGTGCCTTCGGTCTCGGACCAGCCCGCCGCGGGGAACACGACGTCGGCGAGCTCGGCGGTGGCGGTCAGGAAGATGTCCTGGGCGACGATGAACTCGAGCCCCTCGAGACGCTCCCTCATCTTCTTGCCGTCGGCCTCGGACTGGAGCGGGTTCTCGCCCAACACGTAGAGGCATTTGAGGATTCCCTCGTCCATGGCCTCATGCATGCGGCTGATGTGCCAGCCCGCCTCGGGGGGGATCATGCAACCCCAGATGCCTTCACACTTCTCCCGGAGGACCTCGTCTTCGACGTCCTGGAACCCGGGCAGCTTGTTGGGCAGAGCGCCCATGTCACCACCACCCTGGACATTGTTCTGACCACGCACCGGTACCAGGCCCGAGCCATAGCGACCGACGTGACCGGTCAACAAGGCGAGGTCGATGAGGGCGAGCACGTTGTCGGTGGCGTTGTGGTGCTCGGTGATCCCGAGGGTCCAGCAGAGCTGTGCCGTCTCGGCCGAGCCATAGGCGTGAGCCAGCTCCTGGATGGCCGACCCTGGAACACCGGTGATCTCGGAGGCGCGCTCGAGGGTGTAGTCGTCGACAGCCGTCGCGTAGTCGTCGAAGCTCTCGGTGGCAGCCTCGATGAACTCCCGGTCGTGGAGGCCCTGGACGATTATCTCCCGCCCCACTGCGTTGGCGAGCGCGATGTCGGATCCGACGTCGATGCCGAGCCAGACGTCGGCCCAAGCAGCGGTCGAGGTCCGGCGTGGGTCGACGGCGAACATCCGGGCGCCGTTGCGGACCCCTTTGAGGACGTGGTGGAAGAAGATGGGGTGTGCCTCGCGCGCGTTCGAGCCCCACATGACGATGAGATCGGTCTCCTCGATCTCTTGATACGAGCTGGTGCCACCGCCCGCTCCGAACACTGCCGCCAGACCGGCGACGGAAGGAGCGTGTCAGGTGCGGTTGCAGCTGTCGATGTTGTTCGAGGCCATGACCATCCGCGCCCATTTCTGGGCGATGTAGTTGACCTCGTTGGTCGCCTTGGAACAGCTGAACATCCCGAAGGAGTCGCCGCCGTAGCGGGAGAGACCCTCCGCCGCCGTGACGATGGCCTCGTCCCAGCCGACCGGAGTCAACACTCCGTCCTTGCGCACGAGTGGCCGGGTGAGTCTCGAGTAGTCGCGTTTCACAGTTCACCTCCTTTCGCTTCGATCTGCCTCTGAGCGTACATATCGCCCGACCGGGCCGGGTGATCACGGGGCCTGAGACCTCAACCGGTCGGAGCCGCCCTATCGATCGAAACCTCACCGTCGACCTGTGAGATGGGAGGCACGGCTGGTGTGGCACTGGCGAATTCGGGGTTGGCGCCCAGGAAGAAGTCGGCCTCGTCCCCTTCCTTTCGGACGAGAGAGAAGAATGGGATCGCCGTCAGAGTGATGACCCCGCAAACCACATATCCCGCCGAGAAGCCCCGACGTTCCGACAGGTATCCCAGACCGGCCTGACCACCCACACTCACCCCGCCGGTGATCATCGAGTCGAAGGAGACCACCGTCGCCCTCTGCTCCGAAGGCACGATCCTGTGGAGGAACGCCTGTCGCACCGGGCTCTGCACTCCCACGGCGACACCGCCGAGACAGAGCAAAGCCAGGGCCAACGCAAACGACGAGGTGAGCCCCATCCCGATCAGAGCCGCCGAGAAGGCGGCCGCCGACCAGAGAAACACCGTGCTCCGACGCCCGCACCACTTGCTGACCACCTCGACCAACCCGTTGCCCACCATCATCGAGGTCGAGAGCAGGGCGGCGACGAAGCCGGCCACCCAGACATGGTCGTTCTCGAGCAACTCCAGGAAATACGGCTGCCATGCGTACCAGGCCCAGGCGAACACGCCCATCTGTGCCGCAGTGCCCAGCATCAGCAGACGCAGCGACCGATTCGACCAACCGAATTGGATGCCGGCGCTGCCGATGGCGACCGCCTCGGCGGGAACCTGCCGCCAGCCGATGCGACGGGGCCGGAAGCCGAGATCATGCATTCCGACGAAGGCGAGGGCGAAGAGCACGACGAGCAGACCGGAGCGCAGCAGGAACGGGATGGAGAGATCGATCTGGCCGAGCAGGCCACCGCCGATGGTCCCAGTGATCATCGCCGCGCCACTAACCACCTGGCCCCGGCTGAAGACCCGATCCATCTCACCCACGTAGCCCAGGGCGTGGACGCCATCGACGACCCATGCCTCCATGGCGCCTGAGTAGAACGTGAAACCGAGACCGATCAGGACGGAGACTCCTGCGAACGCGACCAGACCTCCCCCGATCTCGGCGAGCCCGACATAGGCCAGCGTCGACAGAGCCAAAACGGCGAGCGAGAGCAGGAATGAGGCACGTCGGCCGATGGTGTCGGCGATGACTCCGGTGGGGATCTCGAAGAGGGTCGTCCCCGCCGACCAGGCTGCATTGGCGATGAACACCTCGCTCACAGAGAGCCCTGCATCGAGCAGGAAAAGGGTGTTGACGCCCCAGATCACCGAGGAGGCCAGGGTGTAGATCCCGGAGTAGATGTAGTACCGGCGGACCAGAGCCGCCGCTCGGTCCGGCATGACCTCCGCGGTCATACGTCGAATTCGATGACGGTCCGGCCGGCAACACCCGCCCGCATCCGGTCGAATCCCTCGTCGATGTCGTCGAGACCGATGCGATTGGAGATCATGTCGTCGACCACGAGTGCACCATCGCGGTACATCTGCAGATAGCGAGGGGTGTCCCTGAGGAAGTCGTTCGAGCCCATCACCGACCCCTGGAGACGGCGCTCATAGAAGAGTTGATCGGAGGGGATCGCCACCGATTGTCCTGAGGGGATCAACCCGACCACGGTGGCCGCGCCGCCACGGCAGGTCATCGCAAACGCCTCGGCGACCGTTTCGACCGAGCCCACGGCCTCGATGGCGTGGTCGACCCCAGAGCCATATGCGATCCGCCGCACTGCCGCCACGGCGTCGCCTTCGGTGGGGCCGACCGTGTGGGTCGCACCCAGAGATCGGGCCAGCGCCAGGCTGGCTTCGTCACGATCGACTGCGATGACCTGGGCGGCGCCCGCGATCCTGGCTGCCTGGATCGCGCTCAAGCCGACGCCACCGCAGCCGACCACGGCCACCGACTGCCCTGGCTCGACTCCAGCGGTGTTGAAGACGGCCCCCAGCCCGGTGGAGACCCCGCATCCGAGCAACGCCGCCACCGCAAATGGGATGTCGCGCCCGATCGGGACGACTGCGCTCTCGTGAACGAGCATCTGCTCGGCGAAGGCGGAGAGGTCGAACCCCTGTGACAGGGGCCGACCACGCCAGGACAGCCGGGACTCTTCCCCCGCAGATCGTCTCGTCGCCTCTTTCCCCGAACAGAGCTGGGGACGCCCGTCGACACAAGACCGACATTTCCCACAGTGGACCGACAGTGCGGTGAGCACATGGTCGCCCGGACGGAGGTGTGTGACCTCGGTGCCGACCGCGGAGACGATCCCGGCGGCCTCATGACCGAGGACGGTGGGCAGCGATTGGGCAAAAGCTCCCTCGATGAACTTGAGGTCGCTGTGACACAGCCCGACCGCAGCCACATCGATCAGGACCTCGCCGGTGAGCGGTCGACCGATGTCGACATCCTCGATATCCAATGGCTCGTTGATCGCCCTGAGGACAGCGGCTCTCACCCGGGAGACACTATCCCGATACCATCGTCGTCCCATGACCGACATCGACGACTACCTCCGCGCCAAGAGAGCAACCCTCGACCGGGTCGGTCCCGAGCGTCTCGGCCAAGCGGTCGATGCCGGGGCGTTGGTCGTCGACATCCGGCCCGCCGAGAGCCGCGACTCCGAGGGAGCCATGCCGGGAGCCATCGTCGTCGACAGCAATGTGCTGCTGTGGAGACTGGCGCCCTCCAGCGCCCACAGGACGGTCGATGTCGCGCCGGGCCAGACGGTGATCGTGTTCTGCAACGACGGTTACGCGTCGAGCATCGCCGCCTGTGAGCTGCGCGAGGTCGGCGTCGAGGGGGCCACCGACCTGGTCGGCGGTTATCGGGGGTGGAAGCGCTTCCAAACGGACCCGACGTATACCGTGAACGACGATCCGACAGGAGAGACCTGATGCCAGACCTTCCCGAATCCGCCAAGTACGTGATCGTGGGCGCCGGCGTCCATGGCATGAGCACCGCCTGGCACCTGGCCATGGAGCTCGGAAGCGGGGCCGACATCGTGGTCGTCGACAAGAGCCGTCCCGGGGCCGGGGCGACCGGGATCGCATGTGGGTGTGTCCGCAACTTCTACATGACCGAGCCGATCCACGCCCTCATCAAGG
>JBAPYG010000257.1:0-2068 GCA_049284615.1 Acidimicrobiia bacterium | reverse complement strand
TCCGTATCCCGACGAGCGTGCGGGGCTGTCAAGCTACGGCGCATCGACGATGTGGTTCGGAGGGGTAACCCAGCGGAAAGCCTGCCGCAGCAGCGTTTCTCGGACTCCTCGGTGTGGGAGCCCCCCTCGGATCGGCCGCCAGAGCCCGGCCTCTCCGGTCCCCCCGAACGGGGGGACACACCTGGTTCAAACGGGAGACCGGTTGTGCAACAGATCCTTGAAAGGGAGACGCGCATGATGTCCGGCAGCCTTGTGTGCTCCCTCTTCAGGGGGAGCCGACGAGCGCCGGGGGCCGAGTCGGAGGGGGCGACCGCATCGACCCCCTCTCTATGAAAGGCGCGGTGGTGTCAAGGGGGTTTGTGGTGGGGTGGGGGTGGACGGTGTGTCATCTCTCTATGGCCTCATCTCCTGGTGGTCCAGGGTGGGGATCAGGTGTGGTGGGACGCTCCCGGGGGGCATCTCGGATAGGGACCGTCTATGCGGTCAGAAGGGGGCCTGCCCCTTGGGGAGCGAACGGTTCGCGTTTGGTGAGCATCCACCAGATGGCGGTAGCCAGCCGGCGTGCGGTGTCGACCCTGGCGATCTTGGCGTTACGTTTCGACTTGAGGCGTTGGTGCCGTGCCCGGAACGCCAGATGACGCTGGGCGTGGGTGGTGGCCTCGATCAGCGCCCAGCGCAGATGTTTGGGTCCTCGACGGGTGATGGGGCCTCTCCGGTCGATGTTTGCCGAGTGGTATACCGACGGCGCCAACCCGGTGTAGCTGACCAGCTTTTGGGGGGTAGCGAACCGGCCGATATCGCCGATCTCGTTGCTGATCGTGTAGCCCAGCACGGTCCCGATCCCGGGAGCGGTCATCAACAGACGGGTAGCGGGATCGTCGTTGGCGTAACGAGCGATCACCTTGTCGTGATCGGCGATGACCCGATCGAAGTGGTCGATCAGATCCAGATTGACGGTGATGTGCGCCCCCCATGGGGCAGGGAGCTCCCACGACTCGAGCACCTCGCGGCCGTTCACCCCGAACAGGTCCGACATGGTGTAGTGCTTCCCGAAGGTGATCAACGTGGCATGGATCCGGTTCTTGAGCTGGACCCGGTGGTGCACCAGCGACACCCGGAACCGGGACCGTTCCCTGCCCTGACGGACCCGCAACGGCGGGATCCAGATCGAAGGGATCAGATCCCTCACCGACAGATCCGCCAACACCTGAGCGTCGATCCGATCCGTCTTGGCTGTCAACGGCGCCATGGCCTTGACCAGCACCGCATCAGCGATCTGGACGTCCCATCCCAACGGCGTCAACGTGTCGAACACGAACCGGGCACCGTTCATCGACTCGACCACAGCCCGCACGTCGGTGCCGTAACGCTCCGGCAACGACTCCAACGCACCTTGATCGTTCGAAACCCGGAAACGGTCCATCACCTCCGATCGGTCATCGACAACGCACCCATCGACACGCATCCGAGACAGATCCATACCAATATGCAACACGAGGGGCCTCCCTTGCTCTGGGCTGGTTGCACAGACAATCCAACCCGATTGGGTTCACCCAGGGAAGGGCCAGGCCCCTCCCCGTTTCATCACATTCGGATCGGCCGCAAAGCCGGCCTCTCCGGTCCCCCTCGAGCGGGGGACACACTCGCGGGCTATGCCGCTGGGCCGTACAGGATTCGCTCTGGGAGCAGCTTCGCCACATCTACGGCGGCGGCGGGGCCTGCCGTCGTGATGACGTGACCTGACCACGTCACGGCGTCGGTGCTGAGATGGGTGCCGGACTCCTCGAGGTATTCGGCGGCCAGCCAATGGCCGGAGGCGTTCTCGTCGTTGAGCAGACCGGCAGCGGCCACCAGTTGCGAACCCGTCGAGATGGCGAGGACATAGCGGCTCACAGCAGCGGTGGCAGCCATCCAGGCGACCACATCGGCACGGTGCATGAGCACCACCGACGACAGCCCGCCGGGGACGAGCAACACGTCGGTCGACTGCACTGTGGTCGTGTCACGATCGGGTTGGAACCGGTGGAAAGGCTCGTAGCCGTTACAAGGCCCGAGATCGGCTCCCACG
>JBAPYG010000256.1:0-12466 GCA_049284615.1 Acidimicrobiia bacterium | reverse complement strand
ACTTGTCGTGCTCCGAGCTGACCACGAACTGCAACCGGCGATCATCGAGGTCGGCGGTCGCCACCCTGATGTATCCGAAGTCGTCGAGATCGGCCCAGTGCGCGCCGCGTACCTCATCGACGGGGACACCGGGCACATTGACGTTGAGAACTCGGGGCCTATCCGAGTTGAGGATCCAGCGGCCGACGCAGGGAGCGAACGAGGCGGCCGTCTCCCAGTGCCAGGGGTCAGATTGGGCCAGGCTGATGGCGACTCCCTTCATGTCGAAAGTGTTGGCGGTGAGAGCGGCTCCAACCGTGCCGGAGTGGATGATCGAGTGCCCCGTGTTGATCCCGGCGTTGATGCCGGAGAAGACGACGTCCGGAGTCGGCCCGAAGGCACCCAAGGCGGCGGCGGTGACCGCCAGACCGGGAGGACCATCGAGGCTGAAGGCCCGTGAGATGCCGTCGATGTCGACTCGCTCGAGCTTCACACCGGCGCCCAGGTCGAAGCGCCCGATGCCGGTCCCCGCGCCTGACATGTCGGCACTCGGTGCGGCCACGACCACCTCGAAGTCATCTGTCAGGGCGCGAGCCAGGGCCCTGATGCCGGCCGATTCGATGCCGTCGTCATTGGTGACCAGGGCGAGGGGTGCGCCGGTCACGCTCGCATGCCTTGGATAGCCTCGACCTTGGTCCGTTCCGCCAAACCGGGCACGAGGCCCTCATCGGCGCTCCCCAGACCGTGGCGGGTGACGTTGGCCGCTCCAGCGGCGCAGCCCAACCGGACAGTGTCGTCGAAGTCGAGCTCGCGCCGGAGCCCGACGGTTAGCCCTGCGGTCATCGAGTCCCCGGCCCCTCGATGGTCGGCCGGGTCGAGCTCGGGCGCAGTTGCCCGGTATAGCCGGTCGCCATCGCGAGCCAGGGCCGTCTTGTGCTGTCGGGAGAGGACGATGGAGACGGCTCCCGAGTCGTGAAGACGTTCGAGCGCGGCGAGGCACTCGTCGTCGCCGGCATCTGCGTGGCTGAGCAGGCCATCACATTCGAGATCCTCGTCGCTGACTTTGAGCATGTCGATGGGACCACCTTCCAGGAAGGCCCACAGCTCCGGGCCGTGCAGGTCGGCGACCACGCGGACCTCGGCGGACGCCAGATCGTGACCGAGACGTTTGTAGAAGTCGATGGGCAAGATCTCGTGCGACTGTCCGGTCACCACCGCCACTTGGGAGGCCAACGCCCTGTCCAGGAAACGTCCGTAGATGTCGTCGATCTCGTGACGGGCGAGACTGACGTTGGGAGACTCCGCGATCGGCTCGCGGTCGCCCGAGCGCCGGTCCTGGATTATCGCCGGTGTGGCCTGGGCGATCTCGACCGTGCTCGTGTCCATCCCGAATTGCCCGAGTAGGCCGAGGAGCACCTTGCCCGTCTCGCCACCCTGGGGGCCACAGAGCAGGGGTCGCTCGTCGAGGTGCTTCAGCATCCTTGCAATCCAGAAGCCCTGGCCACCAGGGTGTATGTGGATCTCGTCGGCGGAGGACGCCCCGCTTTCCACCGTGACCGTCAGGTGCAGCACAGGGGCGAAGACCGTGACCGTGTGTCGCTCGTGTCCCATCCGGCCCAGGGTTTACCCCGTGGCCGACCACTCACAAACCGCTAGCGACCGGTCTGACGGGCCGACGTGAAGAACCGTTCGAGAAGCCGTTTCGACTCTTCGGCGAGAACACCGTCGGTGAGCTCGACACGGTGGTTGAGACGACGATCCTGGGGGATGTTGTACAGAGACCACGCAGCACCGGCCTTGAAGTCCGGCGCTCCGTACACGATGCGGTCGAGCCGTGCCCACACCGCCGCCCCGGCGCACATAGGACAAGGCTCCAGCGTCACCACCAGCGTGTGGCCGACGAGTCGCCAGTCGCCCAGGTGACGAGACCGCGCAGACAAGACCAACATCTCGGCGTGGGCGGTCGGATCCGACCGCTCCTCACGTCGGTTCCGATCTTCGGCCACCACCTCCCCTTCGGCGTCCAGCAGCAGGGCTCCGACCGGCACATCGCCGGTGTCGGCGGCCTCGGACGCCAGCTCGAGGGCGCGTCTCATGGGGGCTTCATACGAAATGGGCTCAGTCACAGGCGAGCATTATCCTCTATGTCTCCGTCGGGTCAGACGGTGCCTGTCTCCGCGACAGGTTTCCCGGAGGGATCGCATAGTCCGGCCTAGTGCGCGGCACTGGAAATGCCGTTGGGGGTTTGCGCCCCCTCGAGGGTTCAAATCCCTCTCCCTCCGCGTGAAGCTCGAGACGCCTCATTCGAGGTCTCTCGACCTCACAACCGAATACGGAGGGGTCGCATAGTCCGGTCTAGTGCGCGGCACTCGAAATGCCGTAGGGGGCTGACGCCTCCTCGAGGGTTCGAATCCCTCCCCCTCCGCGGCCGCCGCTCCGTCGACGCCCGACCGGGACCTCGGATCAGTCGAGCGCGGTGAGGACCTGATCGAGGTCGGCGAGGTCACCGGCAACCGATTCGACGTGCACATACCTGGTCTCGCCGTGCTCATCGAGGACGACGACACCACCGTTCTGGAAAGGGTCGCCCCGGACCCCGGTCTGACGAAATCCCCTGCTGGTCGCCCTCGCCCCGTGGGCAAGCGACTTCCGGTTGATGACCATGCGTCTCCCGCGCTGCATGCCAAAGAGCTCGTAGACGCGTTTTGCGGGATCGACGTAGACCGGGAAGTCCACGCCTTCGGTTGCGATGAAGTCAGCGGCCCATTGAGCCTGGCCGTTGCCGATGGCGATCAGCTTCGCTCCCTTTGCCTCGATCTCATCGTTCCGTCGTCCCAGGCGAGCAGCCTGCTCGCGGCAGAACATTCACCCGAAGTGGCGAAGGAGGGCGATGACCGCCTTCTGTCCCCCGACGATGTCGTCGAGCTCGGTCACATGGCCGTCGAGGTCCTCGACCGTGACCATGCTCAATCGCTGGTGAGGAGGCGCTGACCCTCTTTGAAGTGGGCGAGACCCTCCACCTGGCGGATGTAGCGCTCGGTCTTCTTGAACTTCTCGGCGATCAGTTCGTAAGACTCGCCGTTCGCCCGCATGTCGAGCACTCGTCGCTCCACCGGAGTCAGGTCGCGCCGGCGAGTGTCTCCATTCCGGGGGATGTCGGTCCATCCCAGGAGCCGTTCCACGAATTCGGGGCTCTTGTTGATGCGCGCCGCGATCTCGTTCAGCTCGACACCGTCACCATGCATGTCGAGAACCCGTCTCTCGACAGGTCTCAGGTTCTGAGGGTCGGTGGGGTTGCTCATGACGACCAACCTAATGGATGCGCGACGGAAGCCTTGCCGGCTATGACAGTTCGCGATAATGCGTCTCTGATTTGAGCAAGGATCAAGCACTGACCGCCAGGTCAGAATCCAGTGGCAGCAACACGGCTCGGTCCTCTTGGACCTGGCCCGACGCCAGGGGCCCAACGGGTCTACCCACACTCTTTGCCCTCGTTGTCGTGACGTACGGTCTCGGGTCGAAGCTGGCCCTGCTCCTCATCGAGGCCTCGGGGCTGCAGGGGGTGTTCTTCATCCCGTCGGGTATCACTGTCGCGTTTCTGCTGCGTCTTCGGCGTGGTCTGTGGTGGATCGTCCTGCTGGGCGCCGGTCTCACCGAGTTCGTGATGGACGCGGCCGACGGGTTCAGCACGACCCAGGCCCTCGGCTTCTCGACGGCCAATGTCGTCGAGCCGTTGGTCGGCGCCTTGATCGTGTCCAAGATGTGCCCCATCCTCGACCTGGCTCGACGTCGCCATTTGTTCTGGTACACGGTCGGAGCCGTCGTGGTGGGGACGGCGGCAGGCGCCGCCATCGGCGCCGGATCGGATCGTCTATTTGGTGGCGACGACTTCGTCGTCACGTTCGCGCAATGGTGGCTCGGAGACGCCCTCGGGGTCATCCTGGTGGGGAGTGCGATCCTGGTCTGGGGATCGAGCCCGGACCGGAGGGCCATGCTGTCTCCCCCGGGCGTCGCGTTGGTGGTGGGATCGGTCGTGGTGACGATCGTCGTCGTGACCTATTCGGACCTACCCCTGATATTCGCCGTGCTCGTCGGGGTGGTGCTCGCCGGCGCCTTGTTCGGAATCCGGGCGGCCGCGATGACATCACTTGCCGTCGCTTTGACCCTCGCCGTCCTCATCGCCCTGCAACCAGGGCCTCTGATCGCCGGCCTCTCCCCGGCCTCTGCGCTCGTGCTCGTGAAGCTGCAGCTGGGAACCTTCGCGATGGCGGGCCTGTTGGTCGCCGCCGAGTCGAACGAGCGGCAGATCGCCACGGAGCGATTGGTCCTGGCCGAAGCCAATGCTGTCGCCAGCGAGCGGGAGCGTCAACGCCAGCACGAGCTCGCGGTCCACATCCAGAAGGGCCTTCTCCCCGACAGCCTGTACCAGCCGCCAGGTTTCGAGGTCGCCGCCCGATATGAGGCGGCCAGTGAGGCATTCGAGGTCGGCGGTGACTGGTACGACGCCTTCGAGTTGAGTGGTGGGCGCGTGGGGCTGGTGATAGGGGACATCGTGGGCCACGGCATCGATGCCATGACTTCCATGGGGCGGCTGCGAACCGCGGTGTCGGCGCTGGCGAGGAACAACGACGGACCGGCCCCAACCCTCACTGCCGTGGACGAGTTCGCGGCGACACCGGATGGGACCGGCTACGCCACGGTCTTCTATGCCGTCGTGGACCCGGCGAAGGCGAATATCCAGTACGCCTCGGCGGGTCACCCGCCGGCGCTACTCGTCTCGGTGGATGGGGCCGGGAAGTGGCTGGATGCCGCTCAATCCCATCCCCTCTCGGGCAACATCCCTGGTGAGCGGGGTCAGGCCGACACTGCTTTCCCCCCGGGGGCGACATTGATCCTGTACTCCGACGGGCTCGTCGAGCGACGGGGCGAATCTCTGGCCGAAGGCTTGGAGCGGCTGGAGAGTCTGGCCTGCTCGTTGGCGCGGAAAAGGCCACTCGACATCTGTGAGCGTTTGTTCGCCGATCTCGGGGGCCGGGCCAGGGAGGACGATGTGGTCGTGATGGTGATGCGATCTCAGGAGGTCGCTTCGGATGGGTTCTACGAGAGGTTCCCGGCACGCCCCGAGGAGCTCAGCAATGCCCGTTCCTCGATCCGGTCGTGGATGGATGGTCGTGAGCTGTCCGCCGCCGTCAAAGACGATCTCCTCATCGCCCTTGGTGAGGTCACAGCGAACGCGGTGCGACATGCCTATCACGATGTGCCGGCCGGGATCGTCGAGATCAGCGTTCAACATCTCAGCGGCCGACTGGTGGCCGAGGTGAGCGATGACGGAACCTGGCTCGAGGGAGGCGAGGCAGACACTCCCGGCCTCGGTCTCGGGATCGTTGGCTCGATCACGGAGGACCTCAGAATCGATTCGACCGGATCCGGCACCCTGGTCACGTTCGTGGTCCCGATCCCTGGCGCGGGCTGACATCCGCACCGGGTGACCGGGGCGATCTACACTCCGGTTCGATGCTCTAGCGTCGAGTGGAGAGCACGATCGTGCTCTCGATGGTCGCAGTTTGGCGATCGCCTGGTTTCGCACGATGCCCCGTTCATGGGGGATGTGCAGCACATTCGCCTCCGGGGTCAGAGAACACACGTGACGGAGGAACCGGATGGCGAGTCATGCCCTGCTCATGCAGGCATTGCGGAGTTTCGCAAGCGTGATGGGTCGCAGCTACGACCTCATCGAGATGTCGTTTCAGCTGGCGGAGCGAGTCACCGAGGCCCTGGGTGTCGAGGGCACAGGTGTGTCGGTGGCGGACCAGTCGGGGGACCTCAAGTACGTCAGCGCCACCAGCGAGCCGATCGTCACAATGGAGGAGATCCAGGAGAAGATCCAGGAGGGCCCGTGCGTCATGGCCTTCCGAACCCAGCAGCCGATGGTGGTCGCAGACATCGCCGACATCGAGGGGTGGGCCGATTACAAAGAGACCGCCACCGAGCTTGGTCTGGGCGCAGTCATTGGCTATCCCCTGAGCTACGACGGTGCCCGCCTCGGCGCCCTGAACATATATGCCTCCCATCCGCGTAGCTGGACCGACGATGACCTGGACGTGCTCGGCGTGTTCGGCGACATGGCGGCGGCCTATCTGGTCCGTAGCTCGCAGCTGGCCGAATCACGAGAGTTGGCCAAGCAACTCCAGGGTGCTCTCGACAGCCGGGTTCTCATCGAACAGGCGAAGGGTGTCCTGGCCAACGAGTACGGGATCGGTGTCGATGACGCATTCGAACGTCTCCGGCAGCACAGTCAGGACCAGAACCTGAAGCTGATCGAGGTTTCCCGCCGGGTGGTCGAGTCAGGGCTCAAGATCGCGGGTTGATCCGAGTTTGCAGCATCCTCACCCTTGATATAATCCTGATCGAGCCCCTGTAGACCTCGGGACTGGCACCAATATCCGCTTCGTTTGAACGAGAGAGGAAAATGGAAGACGGTACTGACCAGGATCTGTTGACGGCAGAGCTCGAACGGCTGGGCAGCAGCGCAGCCATCCTCCGCCTGACCGGCGAAGTCGACATCTCCTCGGCTCACTTGCTGACCACCCAGTTCAAGACGGTCACCCGCGACGGTCTCGGTTCTCTGGTCATCGACGCCACCGGGGTCACCTTCATGGACTCGACCGGGCTGCATGCTCTCGTCGAGGGAAAGCGCATGGTCCACCACAACGGGACTCAGATCGTCCTCGTCCCGTCCCGCCAGGTTCGTCGCGTGCTCGAGTTGGTGTTCCCCGAGCCGCTGTTCGCGGCGCGGGTCGACACCGTGGAAGAGGCCCTCGCCCGTCTCGATGGAGCGGTCGAGCGCGTGGGCGACATCGACTGACCAGTGGCCGAAGCGGCCTTCAGCCGCAGAGCCGTCGTATCTCGGCCGCTTCGGGCGGGCTGGCCAGGACGGTCAGCACGTCGCCCTCGTGGAGGACTGTGTGGCCTTGTGGGACGATGACCTCTTCATCGCGGGTCAGGAGTGTCAGCCAGGCGCTTCCAGGCAAGTCGATCTCGACAACCTGGCGTCCCACCACCCAGGCGTCGACGTTCACGACGATCTCTGACAGCCCTCGCTCCGTCGCCGCGCCTCCGACGGTCTCCTCGTGATCGGGTGACGTTGGCTCATTCGAGGCGACGCCGAGTCGTTGCGCGGCGGTGGGGATGGTCGTGCCCTGCAATAGCACGGAGACGAGGACGACGAAGAACACGGCATCGAATATCAGGTCGGCCCGTTCCACTCTTTCTGCCAGTGGGAAGGTGGCGAGGACGATGGGAACCGCGCCCCTGAGACCGACCCATGAGATGAATGTGCGCTCCCGTCCGGTCCACCTGCTCGGTCTCAGGGTCGAGAAAACTGCCAGCGGGCGTGCCACCAGCATGAGGACGGCGGTCAAGCCCAGACCGGGGAGGATCACTGCCGGCAGCTCCGAGGGAAACACGAGAAGGCCGAGGATCAAGAACATCACGATCTGCATCAACCAGCCGATGCCGTCGTGAAAACGCATCAGTGACCGCTTGTGCACGAGACGCCGACGGCCCATCGTCAGGCCGGCTAGATACACCGCCAGGAAGCCACTTCCGCCCATCCAGGCAGTCAACGAGTAGATGAAGATGACCAGAGCAACCGTGAACACCGGGTAGAGACCCTCGTACTCGAGGCGAATGTGGTTGATCACCCATGCAGCGCCGGCGGCGAGGAGAACGCCGACAATTGCCCCCAGGGTCATCTGTTTGACGAAGAGCAAGATCAGATCCCCCGTCGAGACGCCTGGTTGCGTGAGCAGGGTCGTCAAGCCGATGGTGAGAAACACGGCCATCGGGTCGTTCGACCCCGACTCGAACTCCAGCAGCGGACGTAGCCGGCCCTTCAAGTTGACACCACGCGAACGCAACACCGAGAAGACCGCCGCTGCATCTGTGGAAGAGATGATCGCCCCCATCAACAGACCCACGGTGAGCGAGGTGCCGAACAGCAGCCACGCCCCGAGACCCGCCACAAAAGCCGTGATCAAGGTGCCCGCAGTCGCCAGCAGTATTCCTGGCCGCAGGACCGGGCGGACCGCCGGCCAACGAGTGTCCAATCCGCCGGAGAAGAGGATGTAGGCCAGGGCGACGGCTCCGATCGAGCTGGCCACCCCGGCATCCTCGAACTCGATCCCTCCCGGGCCATCCGAGCCGGCAAGCATCCCTATGGCCAGGAAGAGAAGGATCGCTGGAATCCCGAACCGCCCCGACACCTTGCCCGCCAGCACCGCGACCAACATCAAAATGGCGACAACCAGCACAGGTTCGATGGGCGGCATGCAACGGCTTCCGGTCGATGATCGACACCACCCGAGATGCGGTGGGCCCGGATGCTAGCCCTTGAACCTCACTCGAAGACAGCGAGGCAAACTCACCGGACGTCTGCTCCATGGGGGTCGGCAACCCAAGCCGGCGAGACGTGGGGAGAGCGGATCGCGAGGGAGCGGACCGAGTCTCCTCAACGTTTGTGGCGTGGCCTCGTCGAGCGGATCCAACGGCAACGGACATCGATCACCCATGACTAGCCTGAGCATCTGCTTCCACCTGTTCGTGGATGCGCTCGACTCCGTGAGGGACCGTATCCATACTGCTGACTGCGGACCGGTGCGGCCCAGGAGCGGGCGAGACATCGACGTGCTTCCCGAGCAGAGGCCCTCACAAGCCTCCGACCAGGGGGTGTAGCAAAACGGAGGGGTGTCCGAGTGGTCTAAGGAGACGGTCTTGAAAACCGTTGGGCCCGATTGGGTCTCGTGGGTTCGAATCCCACCCCCTCCGCATCGCGTTGCTATAGCAACGGGTCTCGGAATCCGAGACCGCGTGCACGGACGTTCGTTCGTGTCCGTCTCGATCGGACCGAATCCGGAATTCCCGAAGGAAGCCGGCACCGGTACCGTTCCCACAACTGAATCTTGGAGAGGTGGCCGAGTGGTCGAAGGCGCTCGCCTGCTAAGCGAGTAAGGGGTCATAAGCCTCTTCGAGGGTTCAAATCCCTCCCTCTCCGCTCCTCACGCCTTCCGGGCCGGGGTCTCCCAACTCCTCCAGGCGAGTAGATCCGTCTCCGACCATGTGTTGACGACGTGGTCGGGACCGACCCCACCCCGCTGCAGCACTGAGACCGCATTGGAGATGTTCTCCAACTCGCCGACACGATGAGCGTCCGAGCTCGCCGCGAAGACAGCGCCGAGCTGCACCCCTGTGTGCAGCCACTGTGCCGGCAGATCGAGACGGTCGCGATGACCGTTGACCTCCAGTGCGACCCGATTGCGCACCGAGCCGTTGATGACGGCGGCCATATCGACTTCGATCGCCGGCCGGATCCCGATGCGTCGGCCGAAAGGGTGGGCGAGCACGCCGACGGCCGGGTGCTCGAGGGCGGTCAACAGACGTCGGGTCTGCTCCCCCTCCGACAGCCCGAAATGTGAGTGCAGCCCCGCGACCACGAA
The DNA here is from genome assembly GCA_049284615.1 of Acidimicrobiia bacterium. Taxonomy (GTDB): domain Bacteria; phylum Actinomycetota; class Acidimicrobiia; order Spongiisociales; family ZC4RG35; genus JANQRA01. The sequence continues at coordinate 2,993 of JBAPYG010000256.1, read as the reverse complement.
GTCGAGCGCGGCGAGGGTCTCGTCGTCGAGGTCGAGCGAACCGTCCGCTCCGATGTTGACTTCGGCGCCATGGAGGATCGAGAGCTCGGGGAACCGGGGCCGAAGCGACTCGATCTCGACGGCCTGGGCGAGAACCGCGGTTGGGCCTAGACCACCGAAGCGAAGCCCCAGGGTGTGGTCGCTGATCAGTATGTAGTCGTATCCGAGCGCGACCGCCCGCTCGCATATCGTATCGATTCGCATGTGCCCGTCCGGCGACGCTTCGGAGTGAATGTGGAGGTCGCCTCTGATCGACTCCATCCGCATCACAGCCCTTCCCGTCGACAGGGGTAGGTGCCGGGCCGGAGCCGGCACCAGCGTGAGACCGGCAGCCCGGTAGGCCTCTTCCTCGGTGGCGAATGCATCGTCGGAGAGCAGGGAATTGTGCTCTTCGGGCCCGGTGGCGCCAAGCAACACGGTGCCGGAGGACTCGGGAAGTGCCCAATGGACGGTCACGGGCAGTGTGCTGTGGGCGAACCCGGTGACGACGGCGTGGCCGACGGTGGTCGTGGTGAGGGTGGCCGTCGATGTGCAGAAGTCCGCGACTCGTGTGAACGAGTCCCCGGTGACCACCAGGTCGATCCGCTCGACCCACTCCTCCATTCGGCGGACGTCGCCACCGATGTCAACCCAATACCCGGTGTGCCGTGCGATGTGATGCGCCAACCCCGTGGCCAGGCCCCACCCGTCGAATGCGGGCACCGCCGTGTCGTCGGGAGGGAGGTCCAGTATGCGATCCCACAGCGCGCTCGTGGCAGGCCCGATGCCGGAGATCGCATCGGCCAGGTCGGAGTCGATGGCGATGCGGAGGTCGCTCCGGCTCTCGACCCCGAGGCTCTTCAGGTCGCGCAGGACCTGCGCCGTGACACGGGGCAACCGTCTCAGAGCCGGAGTCTCCTCCGGCAGTTCCTCTTGCAGGCGCTCGAGCCGCTTTATCCGACCCTGCTCCCGGAACTCGCGTATCAGAGCCACTACACCCGGCCCGATCCCGGGGACTGCCAGCATCTCATCGTCATCGTCTTGGAGGTCGGGGGAGAGGTCGTCGAGGGCCCATACCGCCCGGCGATAGGCCTTGGCCCGAAACGGACGCCGCTCGGTGGCCCGGGTCAGTTCGGCGAGACGCCAGAGATCTCCTCCCAGGAGACGGCGAACGGGAGGACTGGTCCGGTCGGTCACGGGCAGGTCGACGCCGTTCGCTCCGGATGGGAGCGTCGGCGGCGATCAGCTTGCATTCTCTTGCTCGAGACGATCACGACGGACGAACGAGAACTTGCCGTCGGTCTCGAGCACGGCAAAGGCGATGTCGGCAAGGCTGGCATGGCCGTCCATGCGTGCTGCCTCCTTGAGGTCTTCGATGGAGACTCGCTCACGTCTGAGATGCTCGTCGAGAGGCTTGCCATCCCGTATCACCAGAACCGGCTCACCGGCGACGACCCTCGCGAACCGGGGCGAGCGGCGACTGATGGCGTCGCCTATCAGCGTCCAGACGACGAACACCGAGACGGCGATGAGGGCACCGGTGATCGACATGTCCTCCTGGGTGACTCCCTGTTGCACGAAATCTCCGATCACGACCACCAAGAGCAGATCGAGTGGCGTCAATTCGGCCAGCGAGCGCTTCCCGGTTCCGCGCACGACCAACCAGAGAAACCAGAAGACCACGGTGGCTCGGACTACCAGCTCCATGTCTCGACCCTCACGGCGACACCCATGTTCGCACGTCGACGGCCACCATCTCCTGGTCGTCGACCTCGACCGCGACCCGAGCGTCCCGGCCCCATTGGACGGCCGGCTCCATGCGGGCGTCCAGGCTCACGGTCATCTCATGTCGGCCCGGTGGGATGTCGAAGACCCACCATGTCCACTCGAGGTCACGAAACGACGCACTGGGTAGCGGTTCCAGGCCGTTCTCGTCGAGCATGGCGAGGTAGTCGGAGGACACCCGCACCTCGACCTGGGCGGGAAGCTCGGTCCCGTCGTCCTTGCTCACCTCGATGTCGAATGGGGTCGCCAGCCCGGCCCTGGAGACGACGGCATGATGCACCCTCAGAGTGAAGCCCCGAGACGAAGCCCCGGTCGTCGCCACCTGGACCCCGAGGATCCCGAGAAGCCCTCCCACGACCAAGACGCTCACGAAGCCGACCGCCAAGACTCGGAGATACCGCTCCCAGCGCCGCGACCGGGCGACGGACAATGGGATCGTCGAAGGGTCGGCATCCTCCACTCGCATGGCGCCGTGGGATACCCCATGACGCAGACGGAGAAACGCCTCCACTTGTTTGGAACCCGCGGGCAAAGGGAAATCTGACACCCGACATGGTCTTGGACACTCTCGATCTGGCGGTGGATGCCGGGCTCCACTACGTCGAGTCAGGCGCCCCGGGTTACCGGCGGGTCAGACATGGCCGCGGCTTCTCGTACAGGGCCGAGTCGAGCCGGCCAGTCGGCGAATCGAAACGCGAGTGGATCGAGAGCCTGGCCATCCCCCCGGCTTGGGAGGACGTGTGGATCGCCAAGGACCCGAGGGGTCACATCCTGGCCACCGGTCTCGACAGGGCGGGCCGCAAGCAGTACATCTATCACCCCGATTGGGAGCGAATCAGAGACGAGGTCAAGTTCGATCGTCTGGGCGACTTTGGGGAGCGGCTCCCCGAGCTGAGGAAGCGGGTCGACGCCGATCTTCGGATCCGGGGGATGTCGCGTGACCGGATCATCGCCCTGGCCGTGGCAGTGCTCGATCGCACCCTTGTCCGCGTCGGGAATCGGAGGTATTCGGATCAGAACGAGTCGTACGGGCTGACCACCCTCACCTGTGATCACATTCAGGTCGACGGCAGTCACGTGCATCTCGAATTCGCCGGGAAGGGGGGCTCGGACCGACAGGTCGTGCTCAGCGATCGTCGTCTCTCCTCGCTGGTCTCCAGATGCCAGGAGCTATCCGGCCAGACCCTCTT
>JBAPYG010000255.1:0-5032 GCA_049284615.1 Acidimicrobiia bacterium | reverse complement strand
CCTTGATGATGTCGGCGGCCGTGCCCTGGACAGGAGCGTTCAGCGCCATCCGCTCCCCCATCTGCCTGATCCTGAAATTGTCGGACTTCAGCTCGGGCAGATAACGACGCCGCCCGAAGAGCGTCGTCGTGTAGCCCTGGTTGCGGGCCAGGGTCACTACCGACGACATGAACTCCTGCACCTGTTGGAACTGGGAGAAGTAGGCGTCGATGTGCTCCTTCGCCTCGTCCCGGCTGATGCCGAGCCGATCGGCCAGGCCAAACGCCTCCATCCCGTAGAGCAGGCCGAAGTTGATCATCTTCGCCGTCCTCCGCTGGTTGGCGGTCACCTCATCGGTGGGGATGTCCCAGACCCGGGCCGCGGTTGCGGTGTGGATGTCGAGACCCTCCTGGAACGCCTCGATCAGGAAAGGGTCTCCACTCATGTGGGCCAGCACCCGCAGCTCGATCTGGGAGTAGTCGGCAACCAGGAACTCGTTGCCCTGGCCGGCGATGAACGCCCGTCTGATCGTCCTGCCCGACTCTGAGCGGACCGGGATGTTCTGCAAGTTGGGGCTGTCGGACGAGAGACGACCCGTCGTCGCCGCCATCTGGTTGAACCTGGTGCGGATGCGGCCATCACCGTCGACCAGGGGGAGATAGCCGTCCACATACGTGGAACGCAGCTTCTCCAGCTCGCGGTACTCGAGGAGGGCGGTGACCAGGGGGTGGTCGAGCTTCTTCAGCACCGAGGCGTCGGTCGAGGGCTTCCCCGTCGACGTCTTCTTCAACACCGGGAGCTCGAGCTGGTCGAACAGGATCGCCCGGAGCTGGTCGGTCGAGTTCACGTTGAACGGCTCACCGGCGAGATCGTGGAGTTGGGTCTCCAGGGCGGCGAGCTTGGTGCGGAGGTCGGCGCCCATCTCCTCGAGATAGGCCCGGTCGACGCCGATGCCGGCATGCTCCATCCGGGCCAGCACCGGCACCAGGGGCAGCTCGTAGGTGAGGAACAGGTCGATCTCGTCGCGTGATCGGAGCTCATCTTCCAGTGCGACCACCAGCTGGCGCACCGCCTCGACCCGTCTCCCCTCGAGCTCGACGTCGGGCCCGGAGTCGAACGGCAGCATGCCGTCGGTGTCCTCGTCATCTGGAGAGGTGAGCTCCAGGCCGAGCACCCTCTCGGCGATCTCCTCGAGGTCGTAGGTGCGCTGGCTCGGGTTGATGATGTAGGAGGCGAGCGCGGTGTCCATCTCCGGGTTGGTGAGATCGTGCCCCAGGTCGAGAAGGGCGCGGGCCAGGGCCTTCAGGTCGTGGCCGGCCACGGCGATGTCACCCGAGCTCACCCTGTCGAGGATCGGGGTGGCGGCGTCGAAGGGGATGACCGCCGCCTGGTTCTCCCCCGTCGACACGGCGAGACCGTAGGGCTCGCCCCCGTCGTTGACCACGCCGAGGACGAGACTGTCGTTAGCGGCGATCTTCGCGATCCGGTCGGGTGTCGTGACCAGCTCGGCGGAGACATCGACCATCTCGGTCGCCCCACCGGTCGACGGCAGGGCCTCCTCCAGGTCGCTCCACATCGTGTGGAACTCGAGACTGTCGAACAGGTCTTTGACCGTCTTCTTGTCCCACTCCCGTGTCTCGAACTCGCTGGTGTCGTGCTCGACGTCGAGATCGGACACCAGGGCCATCAGCTCCCGGTTGAGGAACACCTGGTCGCGATGGGCGGCCAGGTTCTCCCTCAGCTTCGGGGTCTGGTCGGCGACGGCGGTGAACACCCCGTCGATCGACCCGTGCTCGGCGATCAGCTTCGCCGCCGTCTTCTCCCCCACCCCGGGCACCCCGGGGAGGTTGTCGGAGTTGTCGCCCCGGAGGGCGGCGTACTCGACGTATTGGGCCGGGGTGACGCCGTACTTCTCGGTGATCCACGTCTCGTCGGCGAGCACCGTGTCGCTGATGCCGCGACGGGTGTACAGCACCTTGACCGGACCGCCCACCAGTTGGAAGGCGTCACGGTCGCCGGTGACGATGAGGACGTCCCACCCATCATCGGTGGCCTGTCTGGTCAGCGAGGCGATGATGTCGTCGGCCTCGTAGCCCTCACGGCGGAGCTGGACGATGTGCAGCGAGTCGAGCACCTCGTCGATGAGGGGGAGCTGGCTGCGGAAGTGGTCGGGTGCCTTGTCACGATTCGCCTTGTACTCCGGATACGACTCGGTGCGGAAGGTCTGCCGGGAAACGTCCCAGGCCACCGCCACCCCTTCGGGGTGGAAGTCCTTGATGAGCCGGATGAGCATGCGGGTGAACCCGAACACGGCATTGGTGACCTGCCCCGACTTGGTGGCCAGGTCTTCGGGGAGGGCGTAGAAGGCCCGATACGCGATCGAGTTCCCGTCGATCAGGGCAAGCGTCGGCACCCCGCCGACGGTACTACCTCCCAGGGACGCGAAAACGGGCGGGTTCAACCGTTCTGTGAGTGTTTCCTACCAGGGCCTGGTAGGAAACACTCACAGAACGGTCTTCAGCCCATCGTGGCGAGGAGGTGGTCCCGCTTTTCGACGAGACGGAGACGTTTGGCGTCGAGTTTGGCGATGGTGTCCTCGAAGCGGCGGACGTCGGCGGCGGTGGCGCCGGCCTCCTCACGGTCGATGTAATTACCCACCGCGGCGTCCCGTTGGGCGTCCTCGTTGATGGAGCGGTGGTACTCGAGCTCGGCGGTGGCACTGGCGATCTCCGCCTCGAGTGAGGCGATCTTGTCATTGAGCCGGAACAGCCTGCGGTGTACTCGCTTCAAGCTGGGCTCAGCGTATCCCCACGGGTCGCCTACACCTTTCATCACCCATACAATCGCACAGGTTCGCCGGAGTGACGGAATTGGCAGACGTGCAGCACTCAAAATGCTGTGTCCTCAGTGGCGTGTGGGTTCGAGTCCCACCTCCGGCACCGCTCGGGTGTCAATCACCGAAGAAGATCACCGGGTCGGGGTAGTCGTCGAGTTGGAACTTGACGATATAGGGCCCGTAGAACAGCGGCACGGCGTGGACCAGGTCGTATTCGATGACGTCGAACCCGTTCGCCGCCACGTCGTCGTAGATGCCCTCCACCGTGACGGGCACCCCCGCCGAGTCGGCATCGACCGCGACACCGGCCACCACGTCGACGACGGCTTCGGGCTGCCCGTCGCGGACCCGGACCTGATACTGGTCTCCGGCATCGCTCTCCAGGTCGGCGACGAGCAGGTAGTAGTCGTCGATGCCATTGCCCGCCCAAATCTGGCTCTGGCGCTCACTGAGGTCCGTCTGGTCGGCCTGCCCCTCGAATCCGTCGACCCCCAGCGCCTCGGCGAGGTCCTGACACCGGGGCTCGCCGTCGTCGGCGAGCAGCTGCCCCGCCCTGGCGTAGTCGGGCGCCAGCTCGACCATGTCCTCGGGGCCGACGGTCCCCGACTCCCATGCCGACGCCAGATCCGAGAGTACCTGCGCCGCTTCTGGGTGGTCGAGCTCCTCGATGTGATTGGCGAGACGCCGCGTGTAGACGGCCTCGGTCTCATGACCGTGGCTGACGGCCTGATAGAACTCGTGACACGCCAACGCCGTCTCGCTGGCGTCGGTCGGCTCGAACACCGGGGTCCCACAACCCGTCAGCGCCGAAACGGCGACGAGCACGACCGAATACACTGCGATCTTGCGGGTCGTCTCCCTCATCGATGTGATTATCGCCATGATGCGGCGAAACCCTTACTCATCTCGCCCCTCCCCCGCCGATACCCCCGATTGGCCGTGCACAGGGTGGCGATATCCGCCACCAGTTGCTATAGCAACGCTCATACGCCCGTGAGCACCACGACACTCGTGCCCGACCGCATCTTCGACCCGGTCGATGGGGGGATGGTGAGCGGTCACAAGGTGGTGATCGAGGGCGACCGTGTGATCGCGGTCGAGCCGGCCACCGGCGACGGGACACCACTCCCGGGCAAGACCATCGTCCCCGGTCTCATCGACGTTCACACCCATCTCACCGGCCCGGTGGACGACGGTCAGGGATACGCGCATCTCGTGATGAGGAACGGCGCCCAAGACGCCATGATCGGCGTCAAGCACGCCAGCGAGACACTGGGCGCCGGCTTCACCACGGTCCGCGATATCGGCACCTTCCGGGCCTTCGTCGACGTCGCCCTCCGTGACGCCATCGACGCAGACTGGGTCGACGGCCCCCGCATGATGGTGGCCGGGGCCTATGTCACCTGCCCCGGCGGCGGTGGTGACATCACCGGTCTGGCCGCGGACGTCGACGAGGTCCTGCCCCGTGAGCTCCGTTTCGGCGTCACCACGGGGGTCGACCAGATGCGGGCCAACGTGCGCCAGATCTTGCGATACGGCGCCGACTTCATCAAGGTCCTCGCCACCGGGGCGGTCCTCACCTCGGGCACCAACCCCGGAGCCCCCGAGTTCACCGAGGACGAGCTGCGGGCCGCGGTCGAGGTGGCCGCCGAGAACGGCACCCACGTCGCCGCCCACGCCCACGGCGCCGAAGGGATAAAGCGGGCAGTCCGCGCCGGGGTCCTCTCGGTGGAGCACGGCTCTCTCCTCGACGACGAGGGCGTCGAGCTCATGGCCCAACACGGCACCTACCTCGTCGCCGACCTCTACGACGGCGACTACATCACCGAGATGGGGCCGTCGCTGGGATACAGCGACGAGGTGATGGCCAAGACCGAGCTGACCACCCAGGCCCAGCGCGACGGGTTTCGCAAAGCCGTGGCGGCCGGGGTCAAGGTCGCCTTCGGGACCGACTCGGGCGTGTATCCCCACGGCGACAACGCTCGCCAGCTCTCGCTGTACGTCGAACATGGGCTGACCGCGGCGCAAACACTGCAGTCAGCCACCCTGTGGGCCGCCGAGCTCATGGGCTGGGATGACCGGGTCGGGTCTCTTCGGCCCGGCCTGTACGCCGACCTGGTCGTGGTCGACGGCGACCCGCTCGCCGACATCACCACTCTCGAGCATCCCTCGGGCGTGATGAAAGGTGGGGTCTGGTTCAGCGAGCCAGCGTGACCG
>JBAPYG010000254.1:0-3737 GCA_049284615.1 Acidimicrobiia bacterium | reverse complement strand
ATCTCGAAGAATCTGGCGAGAGTCACCCCGGGGTCCCTCTCCGCCTGTCGGTTGAGCATTTGGGCGAAGGCCGTCCAGGCGCGACGCCACTCGTCTCTCTCTCGATCGTGGACCAATCGGGCGATCCCGTCGAGGGTGGTCCACAAGGCCCAGAACCCGTCGGCGGCGCCCATCTCCGTCGCCCACGCTGCATCGGTGAGCAGCGATACCAAACCGGTCTCGGCCCCGAGGTGGGACGTCACGACGTCGCGCCATGGCCTGGGCCGACGGCGGTGGTCGCGAAACACCGTTCGCTCCAGACCCACCGAGACCCCGATCAGGGGCCCGAGGAGGATGCGACGCATGGCCCGCTCTGCTGCCGCGGCTTCGAGGGGGTTGGCGCGGGCTTGTTGGTCGTCGAAGATCGCGACCGTGAGCAGGTCCTGGATGAGCCGCACCGCGGGATGGTCGACGAGACGGGAGTTCGGCGGGTCGTGAGGCAGGGAGCGGCGGTCGAGGGCGCGGGACAACTCGGAGATCAACTCCCGCTTCGAACGCACGATGACTGCGATGCTCGCCGGGCTGACCCCCTCCACCCTCACCAGGTGCTCGACCTCATGTGCGATCCACTCGGCCTCCCCCGTCTCTTGGTCGAAGACGTACATCTCGGCGCGACCGGGGTGGCTCGCCGGGACGACGGGCCCGGCTGAACCGGGGAGCTGGCCGCCGGAGACGACCCTGAGGGCGGACTCCATGATGGGGGCCGGCACGCGGAAGCTCTGTCCGAGCACGTATCTCCTGGTCCCGGGTCCCTCCGAGAACTGGGCGATGTTGCGCAACTCGGCCCCCCGGAAGGAGAAGATCGACTGGTAGGGATCACCGGCCACGGTGAGGTTGCCGTGCCGGGAGGCCAACAGCTCGGCCATGGCCGCTTGCGCGGGTGTGGTGTCCTGGTACTCGTCGACGAGCACGTAGCGGAAGTCGGAGATCAACTCGGGCCCGGTCTCAGATCTGAGCCAGTCGACAGCGCGGGCGAGGAGGACCCCGTAGTCGGTCCGGCCGATGTCGTCGAGACGGGCCAGGTAGCGGGAGTAGAGCCCGGGGAGGCCCCGCCAGTCGGGACGCTCCCGGGCGCGTCGTGCCAGGTCCTCGGGCCCGAGGAGTCGTTCGGAGCAACGGAGGAGGAAGTCGGCGACCTCCGCGGAGAACACCTGGCTCTCGAGGATGCCCCGGTAGATGACCGGCCAGGAGCCGGGGTCCTCCCCGGCCAGGGTGTCGCGCACCAACCCCACCTGCTCGGGGGTGGTCAGCGGGATGGGTCGGTCACCGCCGGTCGCCGTCTCGATCAGACGCATCGCCAGGGAGTGGAAGGTGGTCACGTCCACCGGGACCCCGGTTGCCCCGGTCACCGCCTCGATACGGTCTCTCAGCTTGGAGGTGGCTCTCCGCGAGAAGGAGAGCACGACGATCTGGGTCGGATCTGCCACGCCCGACTCGAGGATGCGCCCCACCCTCCGCACGAGGAATTCGGTCTTGCCCGTGCCCGGCCCGGCCACGATGATCTGACGCCCATCGGTGTCGGCGAGCGCCGCGGGCCAGTCGGCCGGTTCGAGTCGGTTCTGGTCCACGCCCGCCAGGGTAGGAGTCAGGCCGCCACCGGGAGACCGATGTCGCCGACGGTCGTCGCGTCGACGCCGAGACTGGCCAGATAGCCCACCGGGTCGGCGAATATCTCGGCCGGGGTCCTGACGACGGGGAGGTTCAGATCTGTCGAATTGCTCATGATCCCCAAGCTACGGGAAGGCACCGACAGATTTCCCCGGTGACGGCCCCAGACCACCGTCATGTCATAGGATCGGATGAGACAAACCGAACGGAGGGCTCGTGGAGTCGTCGCGACCTGAATTCGACTCACAGATGTACAACGAGGCGGTGGGCCAGTTCAACAGGGTCGCCACGCTCATGGGCCTCGACGACAACGTGGCCGATCGTCTTCGAGTGCCCCAGAAGTCGACCGTGGTCAGCTTCCCGTTCCGTCACGACAACTACACCGAGGTCGAGACGATCTTCGGCTATCGCGTCCAGCACCTGACGACGATGGGCCCGACCAAGGGGGGCATCCGCTTCGACATGGATGTCGACCTGGGCGAGGTGGCCGCGCTCGCCATGTGGATGACATGGAAGTGCTCAATCGTCGGGGTCCCCTTCGGCGGGGCCAAGGGCGGGGTTCGCATCAACCCGATGAACCTGTCGCGTGCCGAACTGCAGCGGGTGACCCGTCGCTTCACGATGGAGATCATCAACGTCATCGGCCCGGACACCGACATCCCTGCGCCCGACCTGGGCACGAACGAGCAAGTGATGGCGTGGCTGATGGACACCTACTCCCAGCATGTGGGTCACTCGGTACCAGCCGTGGTCACCGGCAAGCCGCCGGCACTGGGGGGGAGCATCGCACGTCGGGAGGCCACCGGTCGCGGGTTGATGTTCCTCCTACCTCAGGCGGCAGGGATCATCGGTCTCGATCCGGTTGGCGCAACCGTGGCGATCCATGGCTTCGGGAACGTGGGTCGATACGCCGCCCACGCCGCCTCGGACATGAAGGCCACCGTGGTCGCCGTCTCCGACATCAGCGGAGCCGTGTACGACCCGGACGGTCTCGACGTGGATGCCGTCGGCAAGTGGGTCGACGAGCACAGATATCTGGAGGGCTATCCGGATGCCGACTTCATCGACGGAGACGCCGTCTTCGGGCTCGATGTCGACCTGCTGGTGCCGGCGGCGATCCAGAACGTCATCCGGGCCGACAATGCCGGGGATGTCAAGGCCAAGCTCATCATCGAAGGCGCCAACAACCCCACCACCCTGGAGGCCGACGACATCCTGCGGGCCAATGGCGTGTTCATCGTGCCCGACATCCTGGCCAACGCGGGTGGCGTCACGGTGAGCTACTTCGAGTGGGTTCAGGACGTGCAGAAGTACTTCTGGTCCGAGAACGAGACCGTGGGGCGGCTTCGCGAGATCATGACGAAGGCCTTCGACGAGGTCCACAGCATCGCCATAGGCGAGAACGTGGACATGAGGACCGCCGCCCTCATCAAGGGCATACGGCGGGTGGCCGACGCCAAACTGGTCAGAGGGGTGTTCCCCTGAGCTGAGCGGAGTTCGGGCGCTCAGCCCCCCGGCATCGTCCCATCAGGAGCGCGGCTGGGCGAACGCAGGGCAGATCTCCTGGTACGAGCACCAGTTGCACAGGCTCCCGGGGCGGGGTGGGAATCGATCGGCGGCCATCGCCCGTTCGATGGCCGTCCACAGGGCGCGGAGTTGGCCGTCCATCGCGTCGAGCTGGCGGTCGTCTATGGGCAGTCGATAGAGGGTCGGCCCGTTCAGGTAGAGGAGTCGGAGCTCCTTGGGCGTCTCACCGAGCCGGTTGCGGATGAGGAGCGCGTAGATCTTCAGGGCGAAGAACGAAGCGAGAGCGAAGCGCTCTGGCGGGGCCTTTCCCGTCTTGTAGTCGACGATGACGAGCCGGCCATCGGTGTCTCGATCGATGCGATCGAGGATGCCGCGGATGACGATCCCGTCGAGGTCCTCGAGCATGTCGAGCTCGCGGTCTTCGGGCTCGAAGGTCGTCGGGTCCTCGATGGAGAAGTAGTTCGCCAGCAGAGCCATGCTCTCGATGCCCCAGTCTCGCTCGGACTCGGTGTCGTCGAACAGGCCCTCGAACTCGTCGTCTCCCCTCATCTCGGTCCAGGCAG
>JBAPYG010000253.1:0-1838 GCA_049284615.1 Acidimicrobiia bacterium | reverse complement strand
ACCCACAACGACAACCTCGGGCCGCTGTGTCGCCACCATCACATGCTCAGACACCACGCCCCTTGGCTGGTGGAGCGTAATGCCGACGGTGACCACGTCTGGACCAGCCCGCTGAGCGACACCTACGTCCGAGGGCGGGCTCCACCGGACTCGGTCTGTGATGGTGGGGAGTCGGTGGTCGGACCCCATGCGATCTGTGATTCCCGGCCCGTGATTTCGCGGCCTGTGACCGATTCCCGACCCCCGGTTTCGAATAGCGGGCGCCGGTCTATCCCGCCAGGGTCTTCTCGATTATGTCGATGGCGTGGTCGATGTGTTCCTCCGTCGTCCTCCGGTTGAGAACGGCGAAGCGCAGGATGAACCTGTCTGCGATGACGGTGGGGCTGAGATGGACGCGCCGGTCGGCATTGACCGCTTCCCAAGCTCTCCGACCCGACTCGTCGTCCTCGAAACCGAAGGCGACGACCGAGAGGTCCGGGCGCCATCGGGCATCGATGCCATTCACTCCCTGAAGTCGCTCGTACGCATGAAGCGCCAGGTCGAGACTCGTGTCGAGGGCGGAGCGGAACGGGGCGATCCCATGCAGTTGCAGGGGCAGCCAGACGGACAGGCCCCGGAACGGTCGGCTCAACTCCGGGCCGAGGGAGGCGATGTCGCGGATGCCCTCGTGGGAGTCTTCGTCCTTCAGGTAGGCCCCCCTGCCCAGGTGGGCGTCGACCAGTCGTGCCTCGTCCCGGACGATCAGGGCTCCCACGCCAAACGGGATCGACAGGCCCTTGTGCGGGTCGAGTGCGATCGAATCGGCTCTTGTGATGCCCTCCAGCGTCCTCCTCCCACGATCCGTCAGCTGGAAGAAGCCACCGTATGCGGCATCGACATGGAGCCAGATGTCGTTTCGGTCTGCGATGTCGGCGGTCTGCCCCAGCGGGTCGACGGTCCCCGTGTCAGTCGTGCCCGCCGAGGCGACGATCAGGAACGGGCTGAGTCCGGCGGCGCGATCGGCCACGATGCGCTCCTCGAGGGCATCCATGCGCATCCGAAGTCTCTCGTCGACGGGCACGGTCACGACCTGGTCGTTGCGGAGCCCGGCCAGCCGGGCTGCTTTCGCCGCCGAGTGATGTGTGTGCTGGGTCACGTAGACCACGCCCTTGCCGAAATCGTCGCCCAGCATCGAGGTGCGAGCGGTGACGATCCCGGTGAAGTTGGCCATCGACCCGCCCGAGAGCAGCAGGCCGGCAGCGCTCGGTCCGAGATCGAATATCGAGCACAGCCAGTCGACGACACCGTGCTCGATGGCCGAGAAGCCGGGGGCCGCAGTGGCTACGCCGGTGTATCGGTTCAGACCGGCTGCGAGAAAGTCGGCCAGGGCCGCGGTGTAGAGCCCGGCGTTGGGGATGTATGAGAGATGGCCACCCGAGGGGTGGTATATGCCGTCGGCGCCGGCGCGGTCGAGCACGCTGAGTATGGAGTCGAGATCGTGGCCCTCCTCGGAGGGCGGGTTTCGGAACGTCGCCAGCGTCGATGCATCGTGCGGCTCGCCCGAGGCGTCCATGTCGGCAGCGCGATCGAACCAATCGTTCAGGTATGCGAGGACCTCTTCGGTGAGTTGAGCCCGAAGCTCTCGGTCCGGCTCCAATGCGTGGGCCATCGACGCCCAAGGTAATACCCCTGAGCTCACACTGCGCAGCCGGTAGTCGGCCATCTACGATCCGGGTTCGATGTCCATCGATTTCGACCGGCTACGTCTGCTGTGGCCAGACCACCTCGGCCTGGCTCGGGGGAAGTACCTGACGCCCGAGAAGGCGAACGACGGGACCGCTCACTGCATCTCTCTGTTC
>JBAPYG010000252.1:0-3389 GCA_049284615.1 Acidimicrobiia bacterium | reverse complement strand
TAACCAGGCTCCGGAGCCTGATGTCATGTCATGGCACGTGGATCATCCCATCGGGGTAATGCGGCCCCGGCGGGGCAGAGGTACCTTGAATGCAGGATGAGAGGTAGATGATTCGAACTCTCACCGGAGAAAGGAGATCTATGTCTATAGGTCCTGTACAGCTGTTGGTTCTCGGTTTCGACCACCCCGATTTCCACGGGGAGATCAAGGCGGAGCTCGAGCGTCTCAGGGAGACCAACACGATGCGCGTCATCGACGCTCTAGCCGTCTACAAAGACGCCGAAGGTGACATCGAGGTCGAGCATCTCAGCAATCTCACCAAGGACGAGGCGATCGAATTGGGCAGCAAGGTCGCTGCCCTGGTAGGTCTTGGCATCGAAGGTGAGGAGGGCATGGAAGTCGGTGCGGAGCTCGGAGCCGAGGCCGCCGCCGACGGTCTGGAAGTATTCGACGACGACGATATGTGGGATGTCATCGACGAGATCCCCCTCGATTCTGCCGCCGCGCTCCTGCTCGTGGAGCATCATTGGGCTGTCGGGCTTCGTGATGCGATCGCCCGGGCCGGTGGCTATCGCATAAGCGATGGATTCATAAGCCCGCTGGATCTCATCGAGATCGGTCTCATGTCGAGAGCAGAAGCCGAGGAACTGGCCGCACTCGAGGTCGCCTAGGATCGCGTCCACAGACGAAGGAGCGCTTTGATGATGGGAGCACGCAGAGTGGCCCGGCGGACATCACGCCGTACCGCCCGACGCCGCTGACGAAAGACAGCCATCGAGAGTTGGAACACGGACAGGGAGCGCCGAAAGGTGCTCCCTGGTCCTCTGTTCGGGGAGATTCAGACGACGCCGAGGCCCAGCGTCCCTGCGATGACATTGCGCATGATGTCGTCGGTCCCCCCTCCGATGGGGCCGACCCGGGCGTCTCTCCAGAAGCGCTGCGCCGGATATTCCATGAGTGCTCCCGCCCCTCCGTGCACTTGAACACACTCATCTGCCACCTCCCAGGCGAGACGCTGGCTGTGCAGCTTGGCCATCGAGGTGAGGCGAACGAGCTCTTCACGAGGCACCACCTCGCCCTTCTCGGCCGCGATGTGCAGCCGGAGGGCCCGATAGGCGAGGGCTCTCGAGGTCCTGATGCGGGTCGCCAGGTCGGCGAAGCGGTGCTGCCACACCTGGAACTTGATGACCGGGCGGCCGAATGCGTTGCGCTCCCTGGCATATCGGATCGCCGTGTCGAGCGAGAGCTCTGCCAGAGATATCGCGCTGAGGGACATGACGATGCGCTCCCACTGGAAGTTTTCCATGATGTGACCGAATCCAGCGCCGACGTCGCCGAGACGGCTGGCGTCGGAGACCCTCACGTCGTCGAAGAAGAGCTCTCCGGTATGGGATGTGTGCCAGGCGATCAGCTTCATGCGGTTCCGGACGACCCCGGCCACGTCTCCGTCGACTACGAACAACGTGATGTTGCCGTGGCCCGGCTCATCCGAGGTCCGGGCTGCCACCACGATGTAGTCCGCCCATGAACCGTTGGTTATGTAGACCTTGGCCCCGTTGATGACCCAGTCGTTGCCGTCGCGCATGGCGCGGGTCTGGATGCCGTTGACATCGCTTCCCGCACCGGGCTCGGTCACGGCGAGTGCCCCCAGGGACTCGCCGGTCAAAGACGGTCTCAGGTATCGCTCACGCAGGTCGTCGTCACCGAAGCGGGAGATGTACAGGCTGGCGAGCTGGCTATGTGCTCCCAGGTCGCTGGTGGTCCCAAAGGTGAGCGATCGGGAGAGCTCCTCGACTGCGACGGCCTCCGCCGCGAAGTCGGGACCGGTTCCCCCCCACCGCTCGGCGAACTTCGCCCCGAACAGCCCGGCTTGCCCAACCTTGGCGAACAGGGCCCTGGGATAGTCTCTCTGCTCTTCCCAGGCCTCGGCATGGGGGTTGATCTCGTTCTCCACGAACATGCGAACGGCACGCCGGTAGGAGTCGTGCTCTTCACCGAACAGGGGCTCGAGACCACTCATCCGATGCCCATGAGACGGGCGAGGATCTGACGTTGCACTTCGTCGCTGCCCCCGCCAATGCGGCCGATCCGCATCCCCAGCCACTCACGTGAGACGAACGAGCCCTCCACGAGACCGGCGCCGCCCATGGTCTGGACCGCCTCGTCGACGACGCGATTGGTGACGCCGCCCACGGCCAGCTTGGCCATCGCAACTTCTTCGGTGGCGTATACGCCCCGGTCCCAGAGGTCACAGCACTCGTAGACGAGGGCCTGCACGGCCTCGACCTCTGTGGCCATCTCGGCCAGACGATGGGACACCGCCTGGAACTCGGCGATGGGACGCCCAAAAGCGTGACGTTCCAGTGCGTGGGAGATGGCGACATCGAGGATGGCGCGTGCGCCGGCGATCCCGAACACGGACACGCCCATTCGCTCGCCCTGGAGCTCCCACATGATCTGCTTGAAGCCCTCGCCTTCGACGCCGAGCAGGGCCGCGGCCGGGAGCCGCATGTCATCCATGAACAACAGGGCGGTGTCGGAGAGACGCATCCCTGCTTTCTCCAGCTTCGCGGAGACGCTGAAGCCGGACAGACTGGTGTCGACGATGAACATCGAGATGCCGGACCATGGGTCGGACTCGTCGAGGTCTCCGGTGCGAACGACCATCGTGATGAAGTCGGCCCGGGCTCCGTTGGTGATGTACATCTTGGAGCCGTTGAGCACCCACTCGTCCCCGTCACGCACGGCCCTTGTCCGTATCGAGGCGACGTCTGAGCCGGTGTCCGGTTCGGTGATGCCGATGGCCCCGATCAGCTCCCCACGCAGCGCCGGCTTCAACCAACGATCGATCTGTGCACGGGTCCCGAACTCGAGGATGGGAGGCGTGGCCATGTCGGTCTGGACCGAGAGCACCATGGCGATGGGTTGGCTGACCCGCCCGATCTCCTCGAGGAAGACCACCTGCGACCAGTAGTCGCCACCCTGACCGCCGGCCGATTCGGGGAAGGCGAGGCCGAGAAGACCCAGCTCACCGGCGTGTCGAAAGACGTCATCGGGGAAGTCGCCCGCGGCTTCCCAGCCCGCCACGTGAGGGGCGATCTCCGAGCTCACCCACTCCCGCACGGTCTTTCGCAACAAGTCGTGCTCTGCGGTGAACGGCGTGAGCCTCATCTCGCAGGCACGTTACCGTTTCCTGGTTTTCGTGCCGTCGGGCACCAATCGCCCCTTTTGGATGATGTCACGGGGGTCTGTTGGTATAGGTTTGGGTCATGTCCAGTCTCATTACAAGCGAGAGACTCCCCGAGCTCATGGCACTCATCGGTGGCTCCGATTCGGTCGAGCTCAAGCTGACGGTGCCCGATGATGATCACAGGTCCACGGCCCACGCC
>JBAPYG010000251.1:0-3519 GCA_049284615.1 Acidimicrobiia bacterium | reverse complement strand
TCTGCGGACCGGAGACGGCACGGAGAGGCTGGTCGGCAGTCTCGGACGCACGGTGGCATTCATGGACCGGGAACGCGCCGAGGCATTTCGCGACAAGCTCGAGAAGCTCATCGAAGAAGAGTTCGACGCCAACGACTCCACCGAGGGAATCGAATTCGGCCTCTCATATGTGTTCTTCCCTCTCGCCGGCTCCGTGGAGTCTGCTGAGTGAGCCAGATTCGCCGGCTCCTCGACATCAGGGACTTCCGCTATCTGTGGACGGCGCAGGTGCTGTCCGACTTCGGGGACAACCTCACCTACCTCACACTTCTCATCCTCATCCAGAGACTTACGGGATCGACCGTTGCGCTCGCAGGTCTGCTCATCGCCATCGCCCTTCCCACTCTCGTCTTCGGCACCCTCGCCGGTGTGTACGTCGACCGCTTCGATCGACGCAAGGCGATGATGCTCGCCGATCTGTCGCGCGCCATCGTCGTGCTCGGCTTCGTGTTCGTCCGCACCGAGGAGCTCGTCCCCCTCATCTACGCCATCGCCTTCCTCCAGGCGGCCATCGGCACGGTCTTCAACCCTGCCAGAGCCGCCTTCCTCCCCGCGGTCGTGGGCAAGGAGAAGCTGCTCGCGGCCAACTCGGTGTCCCAGACCTCACGGATCATCTTCAACCTCTTGGGCACCGGCGCCGCCGGTGTACTCGCCGCCGTCGGCTCCACACTGGCACCGGCGTTCATCATCGACTCGGCGACGTTCTTCACTTCGTTCCTGCTCATCAGCCGGATCCGAACCTCCGGGGTGCCGAAGAAGGTGGGCGAGCCTTCTCACGTGTGGTCGGAGATGAAGGCAGGTTTCAGGGTCATGATCGACAGCCGACCCATGCGCGCCGTCCTGATCTCGCTCTCGGTCACGATGCTCGGCCTGGGTGCGGTGAATGTCCTCTTCGTCCCGTTCCTCACCGCTGATCTGATGGTGTCCGAGGCGTTCCTGGGTGCCGTGGAGGCGAGTCAGGTCGCCGGGATGGTCATCTCCGGCACGGTCGTCGCCGTCCTCGCCACCCGTCTGCGACCGTCGAACCTCGTCAGCCTGGGTTTGGTTGGTGTCGGCGTGTTCATCGGGGCGATATCGGGGGTCGGCGCCATCTGGCAGATCATGGTCCTGCTCTTCTTCGTCGGGCTCTCGGTCGGGCCGGTGCAGGCCGGTGCCAACACCCTGAGCCAGACCCTCATCGATGACTCGATGCGGGGTCGGGTGAGTGGCGCCCTCAACACACTGCTCTCCGCCGCCAACGTCGTGTCGATGGGGTTGGCGGGGGTGGCGGCCGCCGCGATCGGGACGCGAAACGTGTTCCTCGCCTCGGGTCTGCTCGTGCTGGGCTCCGGTGTCCTGGCACTCTGGCTGTTCCGCGACCTGCGGTCGTCCACAGGGCCCGAGCCTGCCCAACCTGCGAGTGTGCAGCCGTAACCGAGCATTGTCGACCCGGCCATCGGGCCGAAATCGATCAGCCCCTACCTTGACGTCGGCAATCCAGAGGTTCTGGTGTCGACCGCCTGACGAGGCCCTCCTCTCGCCGTCTCGGCCGGGTGTCATATCCCTGGAACTCGCGCTATTCGTCGGTCTCGTAGCCGTCGTCGGGCTCGACCACCGCTTTGGAAGGCTTGTAGAAGTCGAGCCGGTCCACCGGCATCACCACCGAGCTCAGCGTGTTGGATAGGTGTGCGCTGATCCGCTTGAGATAGCGGTAGAACAAGGCGCGGGGGGCGGAGTGCCGCCCCGGGAGATCCGAGCTGACGAACTGGATGATGTGGGAGTCGTAGTGAGCCAGGTCTTCCCGGATCGACGGGATCATCTCGTGGACGGCGTCGGCGTCCTGGTCGGCGAAGGCCTTGAGCGCCCGTTCGATGAGAGATGCCACGCGCTCTCTGTGCTTGGTGAGCTCGGGCCCGTCGTCGGCGTCTTTGAAGCTGATCCCCATCTGGGCGAGGTTCCAGATGTTCTTGCAGTAGTCGCCGATCCGCTCGACGTCCTTGGCTACCGACATGTAGGCCAGCATCAGGCCCATGTCGACCTCGGCCCCCCGCACCGTGCCGTGCACCAGTAGCTCACGACGGATCGCCCGCTCGGTTCGGTTCAGGTCCTTGTCGGTCTCATCCAGCTGGTTCCCTGCCTGGGTGACGTCCTCTTCGCCAAAGAGGGCGGCGGTGGCGAGACGAAACGTGTCCTGACAGTTGGCCAGCATCTCGATGAGCTGGTTTTCGACCGTCACCAGCTGGTCGGTGTCTCTGAATATGGAAAACATGCTCCTCCTAGGCGATCAACAATATTGCGAGTGGGACGATGACGAACAGCCCGACGACGTAACCGACCACCAGGGACTTGTGGCGCGTGGCGGCCACGGCGGTGACCTCGGCGAGACGGATCGGTATCCACCGGATTCGTGGCCAGGGATAGATGATGAGGATGCCGAGCACGTTGAAGGTCACGTGGGCGAGGGCGATGATGAGGGCATCGGGTGACTCGGCTGCGAGAGATGCCAGCAGTGCCGTGATCGTCGTCCCGATGTTGGCACCGAGTGTCACCGGGAACGCGTTCTGCAGGGTGAGGAGACCGGCCGCCACCAACGGCACGAGGATCGACGTCGTGATCGACGAGCTCTGCACGGCCATGGTGATGACCAGACCGGCGAGCAGGGCACCGGCACCGGCCCCCCGGCTGAGGATCCCGTTGATCGCGTTCTCGATGCGGCCCGACATCACCTCTTTCATCTGTCGGGTGATGACCCAGAGGGCGGCGAAGATCAGGATCAGCCCGATGGCGAGAAGCAGGCCTCCTGCGATCGAGTCCCATCCCAGAGAGTCGAATGTGTCCTCGAGCCACGAGACCGGGGCGCCGATCGCCGTCTTGATGGGGCTCCCCCCGGTGCCCCCACGGGGCAGGATGTCCCCGACGATGTCGGCGGCCCAGGTCGCGATCTTCGAGACGACCCCGAACGCGACCTCCAACGGCAGCAGGATCGCCACGGCAATGATGTTGAAATAGTCGTGGATGGTCGCCGCGGCGAAGGCGCGCTCGAAGTAGGGGCCTTGCCGCACATGACCCAGCGATGCCAGGGTGTTGGTGACCGTCGTACCGATGTTCGCCCCCATGACCATGGGGACAGCACTCTCCACCGGGAGCACGCCCGAGCCGACGAGGCCCACGATCGTGGCCGTGGTCACCGACGACGATTGGACGAGGACGGTGGCGAGGACACCTGCGGCCAGCCCCGCCATCGGGTTCGCCACCGATGAGAACACCTCGCCGACGAAGTCGTTGCCGAACGCAGAGATCCCGGCTTCGAGGGCCTTGACCCCGACGAGGAACAGGTAGAGGAAGACGAGGGCGACCCCGATGCGGACTGCCGTTTCGGTCCGGGGCGCAGATTCGTTGGGCGCGCGCTCAGTCGCCGGCGATCCGGTTTCTCCCATGGGCGACGGGCAGGGTAGGTGGCCGCCACCGACTAGGGGGCGTCAGACCGTTCTGTGAGGGTTT
>JBAPYG010000250.1:0-4175 GCA_049284615.1 Acidimicrobiia bacterium | reverse complement strand
GATCGGATCGGAGTACGGCTTCAGCGGGACGGTGCATCGTCTGCTTGTCGAGACCGACACCGGTCGGCATCGTTTGGTCGCCAAGTCAGAGGACGCGGCGCGGACGCGGCGGGCGGGCGACTTCAGGTCACGCTACGAGAACACTCTGACCGGCTTGATCCCGCGATCGTATGGATCGCGAGTCGACGACATCGAAGACGTCGGTCTCTTGTTGATGGAGGACCTCACGGGCTGCCGACAGGGAGACGCGCTGGTCGCCGTCCGGGCCGCCGAGGCCAGGGCCCTGGTCGGTGTCCTGGGCACGATCCACACCGCGACCTGGATGGGTGAGGTGGGTCCGCACTCGGATCTGACCGACTGGCGTAACACCACCCTCGCCGATGTCTGGGCCGACGAGCGCTGGGAGTCGACCCTCGAGCGCGCCCGGTCCCGCTATCCGGCCGATTTCACTCCCGACACCATGGAACGACTCGATCGTCTCCATGCCGAGCTGCCCGCGGCGATCGACGTCCTGCGAGCGGGACCTGTGGTGTTCGCCCACATGGACCCCCACCTCGACAACACCATGTGGCGTGCGGACGGGACACCGATCCTGTTGGATTGGGCCAACGCCACCGTGGCGCCCCCGACCTATGACCTGGCGCAGCTGGTGATCGCACTGGCCCTCGAACGCAGCGGCCCACTGGAGCCAGAGATGGTCATCGACTCCTACCGCGACGGCTCACGGATCCATGAGGGCCTGGAAGCGTCGACCCGGGCCGCGATGAGACTGTTCCTCCGGGGCGTGGTGGGCTTCATGGGAAAAGAGCACGACCCGACCACGCACCCACGGCTCCTCCAGATACGGGACCGGGCCGCCGCCGACCTGTCGGCCATCCTCGTCTGGTTGGACGGTTGATGGATGGATGGAGTTTCGCGACTCGGCCGATCGGGTATCAACCCTCCCTGAAACTGAAAGGAGAGGCTGTGCCACGCTCTGGAATCATCTGGACGATCGTGGGCATCTTGCTCATAATCGCTCTGCTCATCTACATCCTGTAATCAAAACGAGACCGCCCACCGGGCGGTCTCGGCGCGTCCGGGGCTCTTCTCCCGGTTAGCGTCGAATCGGAGAAGGAGATGAGATGGCTGGAATGTGGATCGTTCACGTGAATGTGAAAGACGACGAGAGGTACGCCGAGTACCTCGAGGGCTCGACCCGGGTGGTTCCGTCCTACGACGGCCAGTTCATCGCCCGGGGCGGTCGATATCAGCAGAAGGAAGGGAAGGAGTTTCGACGCAACGTCGTGGTTCGCTTCCCCACCTACGAGCGCGCAGTCGAGGCGTACGAGTCGGACGAGTACCAGGCGATCGTGGGCATCGCCAAGGAGTCGTCGGAGCGATCCCTCACCATTCTCGAGGTCGACGATTGACGGAGCCGATCTACCACCTCGCCGAGCCGCAGGACTGGGCGGCGAGCACCGACGAGTATCGACCTGCCAGCTTCGCCGAGGAAGGATTCATCCACTGCTCGAAGGGCGACCAGGTCTCCCCCACCGCCCGCGAGATGTTCGGCCGTCGCAACGACCTCGTGCTGCTGACGATCGAGCCCGATGCCCTCGGCGCCTCGCTCGTCTACGAAGACACATACGACCTCGGTGAGGAGTTCCCCCATGTGTACGGGCCCCTCCCCACCAGCGCCGTCTCCGCCACGGGGCCGTACCTCACACATCTCGAGGAGGGCCTGTGGCTCGACACCCGCAATGACCCCTCCTGGATGGAGCTCATGCTGCACCCCGAGTTCACCGAGGTGGGCAGGTCGGGGAGGAGGTACGGGCGGGCAGAGACGATCGATGCGTCACCGGTCGATCTCTCCGTGGAGATACCCCTCGAAGACTGCCGTATGGTGCTGATCGACGAAGACGTGGCCATGATGCGCTATGTCAGTCGAGCCCACTACGAGGACGGGCCGGCGGCGGCAGAGCGAACGTCGATCTGGATCAACACCAACGAGGGCTGGCGTCTCCGGTTCCACCAGGGGACACCGTTGCCCTGATGAGGGGAGCCGACGCTCAGATCAGCAGATTGATCGCTCCCAGGGCGGAGAGCGCAAGGATCACCACGAGAAAGACACGCTGGGGGATCCGTTTGTAGATCTGACGGCCGATGAGGGCGCCTGCCACCACCATCGGGATGAGGATCAGGTCGTAGACCAGAGCCTCCGCCGTGAAGAAGTCGCCGCCGTCGGACCACACTTGGAGACCGAAGTAGAACGGGATCTTGGCCACGTTGACCACGAAGTACAGCCAGGCGGCCGTGCCGAGCAGCTCACTCTTGTGCAGCCGCAATCCCGCCAGGTAGGTGTTGATGATCGGCCCGGCGGCGTTGGCCACGAACGTGGTGAAGCCACCCGCAGTCCCATATGCCGCCGTGGACACCGGGCCGAGGGGCTCGGGCTCGGTGTCTCGCCACATCATCCACAGCTGGAGACCGACGATCACCACGACGATTGCGCCGATGGTCCGCTCCAGGGCGCCCGGTGCGCTCCCGACGACCACGAAGTAGGCGATCCCCAGCCCGAACCCGGCGCCCAGCCACAGACCGAGCGGCCGGAGGAGGTCCCAACGCGTGTGGCGCCGGTACCAGCCGATGGCGAAGAAGTCGGCGACGATGAGCAACGGGATCATCACGCCAGGGATGAGCCGCCCACTCACGACCAGGGCGAGCAAAGGGATGGCGAGTATCCCGGCGCCGGGGATCCCTGTCTTGGAGATCCCAATGAAAAGGGCCGCGAGCGCGCCGGCAACGAGACCGCCTGGGGTGAGCACGAGGGGCGACCGTAGCCGCGTCAGTGACTGGTGAGGAACTCGTGGAAGATGGCGTTCCACTCGTCGGCATGGTCGAAATGGGGCCCATGGGCGGCGCCCTCGATCATCTCCATGCGCACCTCGCCCCCGGCGGCCCTGTAGGATCCGAGGACGGCCGCGATCTGATCGACCATCGGCTGCGGCGGGTAGACATCCGGGCCGGGCCAGTCGGGCACCATTCCCAGCTGCCCGAGGTTCCCCATGTCCCATCCCGACGTGTTCGACACGACGATGTCCTCGGTGCCATGGGTCCACAGGATCGGTGGCATCGGATCGATGCCCACGATGTCGTCCCAACGGCAGTACTTGCCCGAGAGGGCATTGAGGATGCCCCGTGTGCCGGGAGCGATGCCGGGCCAATTCTCCGAGGTCGTCATGTCCCCCGGATACCCGTCGTCCCCGATCAACGTCTTGAACACCTCCTCCAACAGAATGTCCTCGCGCTCCTCGGGCTCGCGGTGGCTCGACGACCAGTAGGAGCTGTTGATGACGTTGCGGGGTGACATCGGCGAATCCTCGGACTCGTCCCGAGATGCCAAACGCTCCACGAACTCCGGCACGACACCACCCCCACCGGAACCGGCGTAGTCGTCGAAGCACGGGGTGCCGGTGGCGTCCTTCGTCGACCCGAAACCGTACGGCGATACCGGGTCGATCAAGGTCAAGGACCTGACCTCGTCGGGATGATCGATCGAATAGCAGGCAATAGCGGCCCCACCGGTCGACCAACCCACCAGGTGCGCCGGTTCTTCGATGCCCAGGGCGCCGACCAGCGAGCGGATGTCGTCACTCCAATCACGCAGACCGCGCGTGCCGTCGATCGGCTTTGGCTCTGTGTCACCAAACCCTCGCATGTCGGGGGCGATCGCCCTATAGCCGTCCGGGAGTCGGTCGATGATCCCCTCCATGAACCGACCGGTGGCCAGATTGCCGTGCACCAGGACTATCGGCTCCCCCTCAGAGGGGCCGGACTCGAGATAGTGAACGCGCAGTCGGTCGGTGTCAGCGAATTTGGGCGCTGCGGGCAAGGGTCCTCCTCGGGGTGACGACCGGAAGCTACACCTGCGCTAGGCCATCTCGCCGATGCCGATGGCGGCGAGCACGAGCACGACCGCGATGATGATCCCGGTCCGGAACACCCTGTTGCCGGTCTCCGGACCGGCGGCGCTCGCCCGACCGACGAACGCATGGAGCACACCGGCGGTGGCGATGCCGATGATCGGGTGGAGCCAACCCTGCAGGAACCCCAGGTCCCATCCCGAGTCGACCACCCAGAGGACGATGCCGAGCGCGACCTGGATATCGACGACGACGGCGGTGAGACGGTAG
>JBAPYG010000249.1:0-3990 GCA_049284615.1 Acidimicrobiia bacterium | reverse complement strand
ACACATGGATGCGGATCAGCGAGGCCATTGGCGCCGGGACGGTGACTGCGATGCCGGCAACACCTTCGAGCGACCCCAGACTCTGGCAGTGGGTGGCATCCATTGCCGCGGCCGCCGCCCTGGTCCTCGGAGGGCTCCTCGTAGCCCAGTTGACATCCGATGACGTAGGCGGTGCCGACGGTGTCCTCGCCTCCGCCGAGGTCGCCGCAAGCGAGAAGGGCGCAATCGTCGGCGACTTCATGGTCGAGGATGTTGCCGTGGCCCGGGTGGTGCTCGCGCCGGATGGACGGGGATTCGTGCTCCCCACCGAAAGTCTCGACGAACTCGATGTCACGAGGGCCTACCAGCTTTGGGTCATCAGCGAGAACGAGGACGTGATCTCGGCCGGTGTCTTGGGCGCACACCCAGCGCCCTCGACCTTCACCTGGACTGGTGACGTCGCCGGATTCGCCCTGACCCGAGAGGTCGCCGAAGGCGTCGTGTCGAGCGAAGGGGACGTCGTGTCGATCATCACGGACCTGTGATGTCGCGGGTCCCATTGAGAGACCGCACCGGGGCACTGGCGGCGACGGTCCGGTCCGGCATGTCCCGAGCGACCCTCTCCTTGTTCGACCATGCCCCATATCCACTGGAGCACACCCTCGATTTTCCCGACGATCCCGGACTACTCGGCCCCGACTCGATCTCTTGGGCGGTGCTGGCAGATGTCGCTGCCTTCGTCGGCGGGCTGCGCGGGCTTCTCATCCAGGCAGCTCATCCCGAGGTCGTCGCCGGCGTCGAGCAGCACTCTCGATACAGGGACGACCCGTTCGGACGGCTGTCGCGCACCTCCGCGTACGTCACCGCCACCACGTACGGAGCGATGCCCGAGGTCGACCAGGCCGTGAGCCAGGTTCGACGGATCCACCGTGTCGTCCGTGGGGTCTCGAGCAGGGGCGTCCCCTACGATGCTGCCGACCCCGGATACTCTGCGTGGGTCCACAACGTCCTCACCGACTCCTTCCTCCATGCCAACCAGGTCTATGGCGGACACCCCCTCTCCGCTGCCGACGCCGACCGATTCGTCGCCGAGCAGACTCGCATCGGGGCACTGCTCGGGGCCGACCCCATGCCGGAGACTGCCGTCGAGCTCCGGGCATGGGTCACCGATCACCCCGAGGTGGCCCCGTCACCGGCCATGGAAGACGTGGTGGAATTCCTGGCAGACCCTCCACTCAGCCGTGGCATCAAGGTCGGATACTCGACCCTGCTCGAAGCGGCAGTCGCGATAACCCCGGAGCGATTGCGCCGGACCCTTGGAGTCAGATCCAGGCCTGGTTCGAGGGTCGTCGGGAAGACAGCCGTTGCCACCCTCCGCTGGGCCTTGGGCTACTCGCCGTCATGGGCACTCGCTCTGAGGCGGAACGGGTCGGCTCTCCCCGAGAACACGTTTCGTCGGACTCCACACGAAGAGCGAGCTCCCACGTAGGCGAAAACCCGATCGCCCCCTCAGACGGGGCGCATGTACTGGACCGTGTCGGTGGCGACGCCGCCCACGGTCTCGTCGCCGTCGCCCTTGGCGACGAGACGGTCCTGTAGCTGGAGCATCCGCTCGTGCAACTCGCTGCGCTCTTCTTCGCGATCCGATTCGACGTCTCGGTCGATCTCTGCGATGCGGTTCTTGAGGTACACGATCTCGCTGGCAATCGCCTCTGTGTCCATGGCGGGCTTCCTCGTTTGGGTTCGCCCCTGGGTACCCGAACGCGCCTGACGTCCAAACCACCACAGGTGGCGGCTACGTGGTAGCCCGGCCGGGCGCAGCCTCAGGGACGGATAGTCGATGCCTGTCGAGCCGGACTCGGACGCCGATAGTTTCCGAAGCGGCTCGCTGGGGTATTTCGACAACAGCTATCTACCGACGAAAGATTTGACCCATGCTCGAAGTTTCACGATGGTCGCGGCCTGGAGACACCACCCGGGTGGCCATGATCTCGACATTTCCCCCGACGCGTTGCGGAATCGGGAGGTTCGCAACTTCACTCAGTGACTCGCTCGCAGCCGCCGATCCCGCCCTGGAGCTAGACCTCGTTCGCGTGACTGCAGCAGATCGACAGCCCGGTCCCGCCACGTTTCCGAGCATGGAATTCGATCCCACCGATCTCGTTGGGCTGCAGGCAGCGGCGCGTCACATCAACCGATGCGACATCGTGATCATCCAGCATGAGTTCGGGATATTTGGAGAGAGCGACGGCGTCTCCATCCTCGACCTCCTGGAGTCGATCGATCGGCCCATCATCGCCGTCCTCCACACCGTCCTCCCGTCACCGACGAGGCGACAAGCAGCGATCATCGAAGCGATCGCCGCCCGTGCCACGCCCATCGTCCTCTGTGAATCTGCCCGCGATGTTCTCGAGGCCAACTACGCCGTGGCCCCGGGGACGGCGGTGGTCATACCCCATGGAGCGAACTGGTCGGCGCAGCCACCCAACCATCAGCCCCGACGCGAGCTGATCAGCTGGGGCCTCCTCGGGCCGGGCAAGGGGCTGGAGCGCGCCATCGATGCGATGGGGCTTCTACGAGGAATCGACCCTCCCGTCCGCTATCGAATCGTCGGGCGAACACATCCGGCCGTGGTGTCGCGGAGTGGCACCGGCTACCGGCAGTCGCTGGAGGCGCTGGTGGCACGAAGGGGCCTCGAGGACGTGGTCGAATTCGTGGACAGGTACGTCGACGACACCGAGCTATTCGACATGGTTCGCCACGCGGATCTCGTAGTCGTCCCGTACGACAATGACGACCAGGTCTCGTCCGGGGTCATAACCGAGGCACTGGGGATGGGGCGACCCGTCGTGGCCACCAGGTTCCCCTACGCGGTGGAGCTCCTCGGTGGAGGGGCCGGCATGGTCGTGAACCACGATTCCGACGACCTGGCCTCGGCGATACGCACCTTGTTGGAAGACCCGATCACCTATCGTCGTGCCGCCCGCGCCGCCGGCGAGGAGTCCAAGCGGCTGGGCTGGGGCCCCGTTGCCCGTTCGTACAGTCGACTGATCCACGAACTGAGCCCCGCTCTCGCCACCGCCTGAAATTCACCGAAAGGCCGCCGATATTCGGGTCTGGTACGAAAATGGACTCGAATGGTCTCAGTTGCTCGAAGCTCACACCGAATCGAAGGCGACCCGACTCGCCGGGTCCTGCGACCGTTCGTGCCCGGGACCATCAACTTCGGGGCCGATCAGGAACGTGTGGGGCGAATGGTGCAACGGGCGCTTCAGCTCCCTGACGAGAGACGAGACCGGGTTCTCGCCGAGCTTCGGGCTCGTCATGTCTCGGACTTCCCCGATCTCGAGTCGTCATGGCTGAGACACCTGGAGATGGTCCGAACGTGGGTTCCGGCCCTGTCCGAGCTCCCCGAGCCGGCCACCCAGCTGTTGGTCGGGGCCGTGCTGACCCAGGTGTACGCCTACGAGGCGGCCGCGTTGACCAACCCCAGCATGGTGCCCATCAACGGCCCGGGCCCGGAGCGGCAGGACTTCGTCATGAGCGCCCGAGCCGTGGGCGAAGGCCACATCTCATCCATAGCCTTCCTGACCGGTTCGGTCGACGGCCAAGGGACCGTGACCCTCGACCCTCGTCATCCTCACGTGAGCAATGGCGACCGAAAAGCGCCGCAGTACTCGAGTGTCGCCTTCTCCCAAAAACTCGTGGAGCTCGGTTTCCTCACACCGGCCGCACAAACCATCCTCGATCTCTTGCCGACTCGGTTCACCGAGGCTGAACTGGCTCTCGCACTGGGGCGGGCACAGGACAGCGACCTCGATTCTCTGACCGTCGAGGACGCAGCGAAGCGGATGCATTGGGTGGCGGCGTCGAACTACGAGGTGCACTTCGACCCGAGTCTCCCCATCTCGGAGCACGTTCTGTCGCCGGCGGCCCCCGCTGAGAGCAACGGCATCGAAGATGCGCGATTCGTCCGGTTCACCGACGACGACGGGCTGACCACGTACTACG
>JBAPYG010000248.1:0-1804 GCA_049284615.1 Acidimicrobiia bacterium | reverse complement strand
CATCGGCCCACCGACAATACCGGTGTCCACGACTTTCCAGCTCGTGGTCCAGTTCGTTGAGCACGATATTCGAGAGCACGGGCGACATCGGTGACCCTTGCGGACATCCCTTCACCGTCTTTTCCAAGACTCCGTTGACCATCACTCCTGCTTTAAGCGCACGGGCAATCAGCGTGACGACACGCTCATCGCGTATCTTGCGCCAAATCAGCTTGAGCATCAGATCATGCGGGATCTCATCGAAGAACTTTTGGAGGTCAATGGCCGCACACCACTCGTAGCCATCCACCACCGCCTGTCGAACGTGTCCGATGGCTTGGTGTTGGCTCTTCTCGCGGCGAAACCCGAAATTCGATGCCGTGAAATCGGGGTCGAACCGCTCTTCCAGCACGCTATGCAGGCTGTGGCTGACGATCCGATCCATCACCACCGGAATCCCCAGATTGCGCTTCTGCGTTGAGCCAGGTTTCGGAATCTGTACCCTCCTTGCAGGTTTGAAGCGATAGGTGCCGGCTTGCAACTTCGCCTGAATGAGGTCGAGGAGTTCCTCTTCCCTCTGCGCAAAGTCTTCCACTGTCATCTGGTCGATACCGGCTGCACCCGCATTGCTCCGTACGGTTTGCCATGCCTGGCGCAGTCGCCTCCGGTCATAGACCCGCTCCATCACTCGTTCAACTTTCACCTCGTCATCCTCCGTGACTCTCTTGCGTTAGAAATGGTCGGGAAGGGTGGGTCGCTTTGACCCCAGCCGGAATGGCTCATGACCTCAGCGAGTCTTCGCCTTGGTGTCGCACTCGATCTCGCCATCCCCATGCCGTTTTCTGGCTGTTCACTCCCTTCACTATGTCGACTCTCCAACGTCGTCATCCTCGCCTTTCGTCCACGACTTCCCACACCCCGGTGGCGACACCAGGGCGTCCGAGTTTTCCCCGTCGTCAGGGTTATCTTGTTGCCCCAGCAATCAGAAGGATCGAGAGCGAGTATAACGGTAGGTGGAGAGTTTCCGATTCGCGCCCTTTCGGTTGCGCGGCGGGGTCCTAGTTCCACCATAGTCCATTAGCCATCGGCTCTTCCGGTTGCTACTGCTGCAAGGCTCTCACGCCGTTGTGGCTCGGTCGTCAGGGTTTTATCCTCCACGCAGTTACCTGGCTTCACTGGCCCTGAGTCTGCAGTACTACCCGTGAATCTGCCATCCTCTGTCCCGTTCCCGTTCCGGGTTCGCCGTTACCGGGGCCGTTTTCTACGGTCTCTTCAGACCGTGAGACAGGAGGACTTCCCGGGGTAAGACACACTCCCTCCCCGTATCCCGTCCCGCTTCAGTGCACGGCGGCTACTACACTCGGATATCGGGACTCGCTCTGCTAGGCCTGCTCGCCCCCCTCCGTACACCCATGTAGCGGGTTCGCTGTTCGCTACGTGCACGGGTTCTGCCGCAGGCTTCCTCCAGACATCCCATTTCTGGAAATGCCCTTGCCGTCTTTTGGCGTTCCCCTTCCGTCCGATCACGGCGGGTTTCAGGTTTACCTCCTTCCTGTTTGCGGTAAATGTGTCATGCCCGGCACACCTGTAGAACCCACGGCCAATCCGAGGGTCTAATAAGCCACTCATCTTTTGGAAAAGGGTCGTTGTATACGACCACGCAACATCGTTTAAGTCACCAGCCACAATCACCGGTTGTTTGATTTGCTGAGCTTCGCGCCCGACGATAAGAAGTTCGGCATCTCGACGTGTCGTGGTCTCCGCTTCCGTTGGTGACGGCGGTCGTGGATGTATGCCGTAGAACCATATGTACTGACCCGAGGGG
>JBAPYG010000247.1:0-1895 GCA_049284615.1 Acidimicrobiia bacterium | reverse complement strand
ATGACAGAGCCAAGCAGGTCGGGCTGCCGGGAAACACTGCGCAAGATGCCAATGACGAGATAGACATGATCACCAATGGTGATGGCCGGGAGTTGGCTGATATCCACGATGCCGAGGCGGAGGGCGGCACTAGGACCAAGCACAGCCACCCGATCAGCTCGATTAGAGTGACCAAGGTCGGGAAGACGGCCGTTTGCCAATTCGGCTCGAACGGCCGTAAACAAACCGGGTGAAGCTGCCTGCACCAACAGCTTAAACGAAGTCTGGCCGCGTGGGTCGCGCACCGGCGATGAACTCACCAGGGCCTCACCAATATTAACCTCGCTCAAATTGCCGGCCGCCACCACCCCATTCAAGCGGCCTAGACGAGTAGGTGCATCCCAGGGAATAGATTTGGGGTCTACGCCAGTAAGGCCCGACTTAGGGGTGATTACGATTTCGGTAGCGGCCAATTCGTCGAATTGGCTGATGATGCGGTTATTGGCTGTGCGCGTCAGGCCGATGGTAGCAACGAGAGCCGTCAACCCAATGACAATACCTAGCATGGTCAGCATCATGCGCCCCGGTCTGGCGAACATGCCGGCAATCACCTCTTCGATAAGGTCACGGAAAGTGATACCTGAACGGGAAACGGTACGAGTAGGTTGGCTTTTGGCCGCAGGTGGCTGTTTGGGCTGTTTTAGCGTGGAGCGGTGAGAAACGGCCGTTAACATACCATCAATAATCTGCACCCGACGGCCTGCCCGTTTAGCTACATTTTCATCGTGGGTCACGATGACCAGGGTGAGACCTTGTTGGTTGAGCGCCTCCAAGAGATCAAGGAGGGCAATGGTTGATTTGGAATCCAGGTTACCGGTCGGCTCGTCACACAACAGCAAGCTGGGAGAACCAACAAGAGCGCGAGCGATGGCCACACGCTGCCTCTCGCCGCCAGACAGTTTCGTCGGCAAGAAATTTACGCGATGGCCCAACCCGACTCGTTCCAGAGCGGCCAGGGCCCGTTCCTGACGCCCACGCTGGGACTGTTTACGATACACCTCTGCCAGCATCACGTTCTCCAAAACGGAACGATGCGGCAGCAGATGGAAGGATTGGAAGACAAAACCAATATGCCGACTGCGTAAGCCAGCTCGCTCATTGTCACTCAATTGAGCCGTGTCTATGCCGTCCAGGAAGTAGCGGCCACTCGTGGCTCTGTCCAGGCAGCCGATGATGTTCAACAAGGTGGACTTACCTGCCCCGGAGGGGCCGGTAATTGCCAGCCACTCGCCTGAGGCTAAGCGAAGATCAACATCAACCAGGGCCTGTACAGCGACTTCGCGGCCAAATTGACGGCCGATATTATTGAGTTCCAGAACGGCATGGCTCCCGGTTGGCTCAGTTGGTGTCATTCTTCTGGCTCGAACCCGATGACGACGAGTTGGCCGGCGGTGAGAGTGCCATTGACGGCCGTTACTTCCACAAAGCCATCGGCCGACAAACCTGGCTCGACGACAACATATTCCAGGCTGCCGTTGTTGTCTACTTGTATGCGTGAGGTGCCGTCGGCAGCCAGAGAAAGAGCACTGATGGGAACGGCCGTTACCACCCCGCCTGTGGATTCAACCGGAATCGTCAAACGCAACGAAAACCCTTCAAGTGACACAGGTGTCTCGTCAACAGCCACCTCAAAGTAAACGTGAAAGCCATCGGCGCCGTCCGTACCCGGTGTATCAGCCACCCTGGCGACCACGCCAGTGGCTTCTAGTCCCAGGTCTGGCTCATCAATGGTGACGGGCATACCCGGTCTAACCAGGGGTGCTTCCTCGAGAGGAAGCGAAGAGTCAACAGCTAGTTGATTGTTGGTTACGGTCAGGACAGGGCCACTGGCTCTGTCGCCGACGAGAACATTGAGT
>JBAPYG010000246.1:0-1511 GCA_049284615.1 Acidimicrobiia bacterium | reverse complement strand
GGCGAGCACTTCACCGCCAAGGATTTCCGGACCTGGGGCGCAAGCTCGCTGGCTTGCTCGGTGCTCGCCCCGACCAGTGATGCCCCGGACTCGTCGAGATTGCGCGAAGCGATCGACTCTGTCGCATCGCGACTGGGCAACACTGCTGCGGTGTGCCGTTCGTCGTATCTCCACCCTGGGGTCATCGAGTCATATGAGGAGGGGTCGCTCGCCGATGTGTGGAGAAGAGCCCGCCCCGGGAAGTGGATCGATCGTCCCGAGTCTGCACTGAGGCTCGTTCTCGGCGAGGCGGGACAATGACCGTCACAGGCGTGTCGGCCCGCGATGATCATCTCTCCCGCCTCACCGGGCCTCACGGTCTCTTCGAGCACGCCTGCTTCGATGAGCCGAGACGGAACGAGGGCTACACACTCGACGACAACGCCCGCGCCGTCGTCGTGACGATCATGACGACGCGAGAGCCTTCGCGTGCCGATCTCGAGCCCTACCTCGGCTTCTTGATGTCTGCCCCTACTCCGGCGGGATGGCACAACCGGATGTCCGAGAGCGGCGACTGGGTCGACGATTCAGGCCCGGACGATACGTGCGGGAGGGCCTTCTGGGGTCTCGGAGCTCTGGCCGAGGCCCGACTGCACGACGACTTCGCAGTGGAGTTGTTATCCCGGGTGACCTCGTTCGAGACGCCCCATCTTCGCTCGCTCGCCTACGCCATGCTGGGTGCGGCCGCCGCACTGCGCGCGGGCGTCCTCGAGAGCGCCATGGAAGCATTCCTCGTCGCGGCGCTGAGACGCATCCCGTCGCCGACCAGCCCGCGTTGGGCGTGGCCGGAGGGCCGGCTCACCTATGCGAACGGCCGGATCCCCCAAGCGATCATCGCTGCCGGGGCCCTGGTCGACGATACAGCGCTCTTGATGGGCCTGGACCTGTTGCACTGGCTCATCGAGACCGAGCGCGGGAAGAACGGCTTCAGCTTCACGCCGGTCGGTGGTTGGGAACCGGGTGAGCCACGCCCGGGGTTCGACCAGCAGCCGATCGAGGCCTGGGCCATGTCCGATGCCTGTGCCACCGCCTTCGCCGTCGACTGCGACGAGTTGTGGCGGAATTCGGCTCGCATGGCTGCGGAGTGGTTTCAGGGGGAGAACGACACCGGCATCGCCCTCTATGACCCGCACACGGGTGGTGGGTATGACGGGTTGCATGTCGACGGTGTGAATCAGAACCAGGGCGCCGAGTCGACCCTGGCCGCGCTAGGCGCTCTGGCGGGCTGGGAGGGGTTGGAGGCAACAGCTTGCGGATAGGCATGCTCGCTCCCATAGCCCACGAATACCCCCCGCGTGGCTACGGGCCCTGGGAGCAGGTCACCCACGACCTGACCGAGTCGCTGGTCGCTGCCGGCCATGACGTGACGTTGTTTGCCCCTGCCGGGAGTGTCACCACCGCGAATCACGTCGCCACTGCTCCTGCTCCGCTATCACTGCTGCCCGATGACGACCACAGGGCCGTGGAGGACC
>JBAPYG010000245.1:0-4036 GCA_049284615.1 Acidimicrobiia bacterium | reverse complement strand
ACGAGGATGGCTATGCAATCGAGGATGCCACCGTCGACTTGTCCGGGCCGACCACAGACGAGCTGGCTCTGGCTATGCCGGCGGCCCCTCTGTGCCGGTTGGACTGCAAGGGACTTTGCCCAATCTGCGGAACCGACTTGAATAGTGAACCTTGTGACGGTCATGGAGAGGATTCCGATACTCCATTCGCCGCGCTCAAAGATCTGTTCGATTCCTGATTGACCAAGGAGTGCCCCAAATGGCGGTGCCCAAGAAGAAGATGTCGCGTTCCCGCACCCGCTCGCGCAAAGCCGCGTGGAAGGTGCAGGCCCCCCGCTCGGTCGCTTGCGAGCAGTGTGGGAAGCCAAAGCTTCCCCACCGCGCCTGTCGCGAGTGCGGGACCTACGCCGGCCGCGAAGTCATCGAAACCAACTGAGCCTTGGCCCGCATCGCCCTGGACGCGATGGGGGGCGACCACGCTCCCGCCGAGACGGTCGCCGGTGCCCTCGATGCCGCATCCAGGGGGGTCGACGTCACCCTCGTCGGTGACCGGGGTCGAATCGAGGCTCAGCTTGCCAAGCACCAGGCGGATCTGCCGATCATCGATGCCGTCGACGTGATCGGAATGGGGGACGACCCCGGTCGGGCACTGCGCGAGAAGCCGAACTCCTCGATCGCCGTGACGGCCAGGCTCGTGGCCGAGGGGGCTGCCGATGGCTTCGTGTCCGCAGGGTCGACGGGGGCAGCCATGGCCGCCGCAGCGATACTCATCGGCCGTGTGCCCGGTGTTTCCCGGCCCGCCATCGCCACGATCTTCCCCACCCGGGGCACCCCGACACTCGTTCTCGACTCCGGCGCCAATCCCGAGGTGAAGCCCGAGCACCTGGCCCAGTTCGCCATCATGGGGTCGGTGGCCGCCACCGCGTTGCTCGGAGCCGACCCGGCCCGGGTCGGTCTCCTCTCGATCGGTGAGGAGAGAGGCAAGGGCCGCGAGCTCGAGAGGGCCGCATACGACCTGATCTCCGCCGGGCCCGTGCACTTCGTCGGTAACGTCGAGGGACGCGACGTGGCCACCGACAAGGTCGACGTGATCGTCACCGACGGGTTCACCGGCAACGTCTTCCTCAAGACCACCGAGGGGACCGCCTCGTTGATCAGCTCGTATGTCCTCGAGGCGGTGTCCTCACTGCCCGCCGATGCTCAGGCTGCTGTCCTGCCCGTCCTCGCCCAGGTGAAGGAGAGAATGGACTGGGAGAGCTATGGCGGGGCGCAGCTACTCGGTGTCCGCGGGGCCGCACTGATCGCACATGGGAGCTCCAGCAGTCGTGCGGTCTCCAACGCCTTGGTCATGGCCCGAGACAGCGCCGACAAGGACTTGCCGGGCCGTGTGGGGTCAGCGCTCGAGGAGTCAGCTCAAGCGTCGCCATCATGAGTCTCGAAGCGGGTCTCGGGTACAAGTTCGGGCGCCCTGCACTCCTGAAGCTGGCTCTCACCCACCGTTCCGTGAGTTCCGAGGATCCTGCGCGCAATGACAACGAGCGTCTCGAGTTCCTCGGCGATGCGGTACTCCAACTCGTGGTGACCGATCTCCTCTACGACTCGTACCCACAGCTCGCCGAAGGGCAGATGGCCAAGGTGCGGGCCGCAGTGGTCAGCAGGACCGCCCTCAGCGAGATAGCACGCGGTCTCGAGCTCGGCAGCCACATCGAGCTCGCCCCCAGCGAGGAGGCCACCGGGGGGAGGGACAAGGATTCGATCCTCGCCGATGCCATGGAGGCGATAATCGGCGCCATCTACCTCGATGGGGGCATCGAGCCCGCCCGCCGGATGATCGTCGGGCAGTGGTCGGTGAGGATCGCCGAGCGAGCCAAGGACCCCGGGGTCAAGGACTACAAGACCCGTCTCCAGGAGTTGACCGCGCGCGACGGCCATCGCCCTGTCTATCGCGTCGAGGGTACCGGGCCCGACCACGACCGGAGATTCAGCGCCGTCGTGTCGGTTGCCGGCACCGACCACGGCAGTGGAGTCGGGCGGTCCAAGAAGGAGGCAGAGCAGGCGGCGGCTCAGGTAGCTCTGGGGAGTCTCACCCGAGGTCGGAGGTAGACAGGCTCTCCCTTCGTGCCCGGAGATCGATGTACCAGTGGGTGTACATGGCGGCGATCGCCGCAACCAGCAGCCCCTGGGTGAGCACACCGAGCGCCGAGGCCACGGTCAGGGCGGCGCTGCCCCCGCCCACCGCAGCCAGGGGGAGCGCGATCAACTGGATGAGCTGGATGGCGATGCCACCGAGCAGCCCCACCAGGAGGAGAAACCCGGCGGTCGGCCACCACCGGCCGCGAACGAGCCTCATGCT
Organism: Acidimicrobiia bacterium; assembly: GCA_049284615.1. Classification (GTDB taxonomy): domain Bacteria; phylum Actinomycetota; class Acidimicrobiia; order Spongiisociales; family ZC4RG35; genus JANQRA01. Next base: position 1,704 of record JBAPYG010000245.1, on the reverse strand, counting down.
CCGACGAATCGAGGCGAACACCCCACGATTCTCGATGGCGATCGCCGACGTCGTCATCGACATCGAGACACCGGCCCAGATGCCCGGGCCCACCAACAGGGCGAGGAGGATCAGAGCCACGAAGAGACTGGTGACGTTCGGTGTGCCCACCGAGAGGATGGGCACCAGCCAGATGGTCACGCCGAGGCCGATGAGGAGCGCCACCGCCAGCACGATCATCAGAGTCGAACCGAGGCCGACCGCATAGCGGCGCATGGCGAGACGCGAGGTCTCTCCGCCGCTGAGGCTCACCCCGCTCAGTTGGGAGGCGACGGCGCGATGGCTCGCCAGGGCCACGAAGACACCTGCGAGGACCTGGAGCAACGACGCGATCCCGACGGCGATGTAGAAGGGACGGGCCAGTTCCATGAAGACCTCCGAAGGCAGACCCGCCAGTCGCTCCGGGTTGTTCACGATCAGGTCGAGGAACTCGCCACCCCCGGTCAACCTGAAGACGAGGACCGTGAGGACGCTCACCGGGATGGACACGGCCAGGGCGGGCACGAGCACCGCCTTCCATGTTCGGGCCAGGCTGTTCATGGCGTCCGACAACACCTGTCCAAAGGGGCGGGGGGTTATCACCATGAGCGGGGGTACGGTAACGGTCTCTCGGCAGTGCCGAGAGACATTGCTGGAGTCATCGGAGTCGGTCCTTGCCAGAGCTGCCAGAAGTCGAGATCACCAGACGTCATCTCGAGAGTGCCCTGGTGGGACGGGTGATCAGTCGGGTCGCCCTCACCCACGTGCGCACGGCCCGTCACAATGCCTCCCCGGCCGAGGTGGAGTCGCGTCTGCGAGATCGCCGGGTGACCAGCGTCGGCCGTCACGGCAAGTTTCTCGAGATCGGCCTCGACGACGGCCAGCTGATGGTCTCCCATCTCGGCATGTCCGGTCGCTGGACGGTTGATGGCGACGACGACGTGCCCCACACCCATTTCACGGCGGTTCTCGACGACGGCGCCACGGTCAGTTTCATCGACCCGCGCACTTTCGGGTTCATCGCCGTCTATGACGAGGAAGATGTCGCAGCCTCCGGTCTCGGCCGGCTCGGACCAGATGCCTGGGTGGACCCTCCCGATGCCGCGGAGCTCGCAAAGAGACTCGCCGGTCGCACCGCTCCCATCAAGGCGCTCCTGCTCGATCAGGGCCCCATCGCCGGCCTGGGCAACATCTATGCCGATGAGACTCTGTTCCAGGCCCGGATCGACCCGCTGACCCCGGGCGGCGAGTTGTCCATCCGGGACTGTCGTCGTCTCCTCGGAGCCACCCACGAGGTCCTCGACGCGGCCATCGCCAACGGAGGCACCACCCTCGACGATCTCGCCTATCTCCTGCCAGACGGACGCTCCGGGGAGAACATGACCCGTCTCCATGTCTACGGGCGCGAGGGAGAGTCGTGTGACGTCTGTGGCACGCCGATCGAGCGGGTCGTGGTGAGGGCCCGCTCGACCCACTTCTGCCCGGTCTGCCAGGGGCGCCGGTGAAGGCGGTGCACGTGACGGTCGCCGGGCACGTCCAGGGCGTCGGCTACCGCCAGGGATGTCGAAGCTCGGCGCGTTCGCTCGAGCTGGTCGGATGGGTGCGCAACCTGGCAGACGGCCGGGTGGAGTTGTTTGCCCAGGGGAGCGATGAGAAGGTGGATCGATTGCTCGACTGGGTGTGGGC
>JBAPYG010000244.1:0-2297 GCA_049284615.1 Acidimicrobiia bacterium | reverse complement strand
GCGCCCACTTGCGAGCAAGCGGTCGCCTACCTCGCGATCTCGGGGCGTTCGCTCGCCCGACGGACATTGATAGGGCACATCTGGCCGGATTCAGATCCGGTGCGGTGTTTGGCCCGTCTTCGCAACGTCATTTGGAAGATCAACGTGATCGTGCCGGACCTCGTGGTGGGTGGCGAGCTCGATACTCGATTGCATGAGGAGGTTCGGGTCGACCTCGACGATGCACGAGATCTGGCCAATCGTCTGATGTCTTCGACGGGCCGCGTGGCGTCTGTCGACACATTTGACGTCCTCCAGCACCAACTGCTCGCTGACTGGGACGAGGAGTGGCTGGATGTCGAACGCCGAGATTTCAACATCCTCAGGTTGCGCGCCCTCGAGCAGGTGGCGCGGGACCGACTCGAGGCTGCATGTTTTTTTGAGGCGGAACGAGCGTGTCGGACCGTCATCGGGGCCGAGCCCTACAGGGAGAGTGCCCGTCTGCTTCTTGCCGAGATTTGTATCGCCGAGGGAAATGTCGGGGTCGCATTCAGCGAGTTGTCCGAGTTCGCCAGGGTGCTTCACGACGAGCTCGGCATCGCTCCCAACCACGAGATCCAGGAGCTGGTCGCTTCGATCCAGGCACAGGTGTGACCGTTATCCCACCGGTCGGATGGGTACGGAGATGTCTGTGGCGCCCGGTGTCACCGCAATGTGCTCCATCGTGCGATAGTCGCCGACCGACGTCTCGCCCGAGCCGTCGGCGTCGAGATGAGCCTCTATCGCGTACGTCGATCGCGGCTCCAGCATTGGTATATCCAGATCGAACGTGATGGACTCGTCGCCCGGCTCGATCGTCAAACCAGGGATCGTCTTCTCGGCGATCACTACGGCCGCGGCATCGGCACGGCTCACGTCGATGAGTCGAATGCGCAGGGTGCCATCCGTGATCCGGTGAGTTACCTCTCCGATTGTGACGTCACCGGTGAGCCGCGCCATCGAAGCACCGCTCAGCTCTTCTTGGCTCGGGTCGACTTCGTGGTCTTCTCCAGATCCTCGATGGGCATCGGCCCGGCTGAGTCCTCGTCACTCGAAGCGTCTCCCTCCACCAAGTCGTCCGGAGGTGTCCCGGCGTTGTCTGGGGACGCCGAGGTGGAGCCAATCCCGAGATCGGCGAGATCCAACGGGGGAGGGCCTTCACCGTCGGCGTCTCCGCTGGTGACCATGTCGCCGGGCAAATTCAGCAACGTCGGAGCCGGAACCGCACCTTCGCCTTGCGTCGCCGCGTCGGGAGGTGCGGAGGGTGCCGTACCCACGGCGAGCTCAGCATCTCCGCTTTCGACCTTGATCGTGATCGTCACGGGCATTCGTCGCCTCCCATCCTAGAAGTAGACCGCAGTGATCTCGGTTCCATCGACGGTCACGTGTGCCTGCTTGCCTGTTGCCTTGGCCAGCGCGAGGAGAAGGAACGTGTTGGTCACACCGTCGGCGGAGGTGGTTCTCACCTTCCGCCACCCCGCCGATGGGCTAGGCAGATGCGCCCATGCGTTCTTCGATTGTGGTGTGGCATAGGTCTGATTGATGTTCATCCACATGTCTCGATTTCCTTTCTCATGTTGTTCAAGTTCCGTACACCGCGAAGATCCGGCCCCCATCGAGTCTGACGTGCACCTTCCTGTTCCAGGCACGCGACACCGCCAGCAGCTCGAACGTGTTGGTGACCCCGTCCGGCGCATTGGGGTCGATCTTGCGCCAACCCAATCCCGACAGATGGGCCCAGGCGTTTTTGCTGTGTGGGGTCGCATAGACCTGCTGGACAGTGAGGTTGTAGTGGGTGGTCTGGTAGATGTGATGAACCGCGGCAATGTCACCCGCACTCAGCCCGTTCCGCTGGCCGATCGTGACTCCGGTCTGCTTCGGCACGATCGTTGGCTGGCCGTTCTTCGAGAATGCGGACTTCCCGTAGTGCATGATCGATCCGTAGTCGTAGGCGCCTACGTCGTCACCGTCGGATATGTGCTGGTTGAAGTTGTGCTCCTTGCCGGCCTGGATGTTTTGCCACATGATCGTGACGAAACTGTCCCGGTCTTCGCGGCTCTGCTCATGCCACAGACCCCAGGCGTGCCCAAATTCGTGGACGGTGGCACCGAAGCCACAACCGTCGGCGAGGCTCAGGTCCTGTTGCCCACCCCTCATCCCCACATACGACCAACAGCCGTCGCCTTTGAAGACCCGCACATAGTTTGGGTACTGGCTGGCGTTGGCCGATGTGCGTTGGATGAATCGGAGGTTGGTGTTGCTCTCCCAGTGCGCGATGG
>JBAPYG010000243.1:0-5781 GCA_049284615.1 Acidimicrobiia bacterium | reverse complement strand
GTGCTCGGCAGTGCGCATGGCGAGGGCCGCGATCGTGCTCGTCGGGTTGGTGCCGCTCGATGTGACGAACACGCTCCCGTCGACCACATAGAGGTTGTCGATGTCGTGGGACCTGCCCCAGCGGTCGACGACGGAGGTCTCGGGATCGTCGCCCATTCGCGCCGTGCCCAGCAGATGCCAGCCCGAATAGCGCATCAGCGTGTCTGTCTCCACCTTGTGAGCGCCGGCCTCGATCATCGACTCACTGGCCTTCTCGATGTGGAAGTCGAGCAGCCGGCGCGAGTTCTCCGAGACCTCGTAGACGATCTTGGGGGCCGGTATGCCCGAGGAGTCGGTGAGCCGGTCATCGAGCTCCACCCTGTTGTCCTCGCTGGGCAGATCCTCGCCGAACAGCCCCCAGCTCTGCCCCCGGCCAAACCGCTCGCGGAAGAGGAGGTGATGGTCGGGTCCCCACTCCGACTCCCCGGCGCGGGCCGGGAGGGCCATGTTGATCGGGCCCCCGGTGGGAGCGAGGCCCCATTTCGCGCCCCTGGCGAAGCCCCGTGACTCGTCGGTCTCATAGAACTCGAAGGACTCGATACTGCAGCCGAACTGGCCCTGCCAGCTCTCGAGGTCCTCGTCGAAGAGACCGGTCACCGAGGCGAAGGGGTGCATCATCAGTCGTCGTCCGACCAGGCCGCTCGAGTTGGCGAGACCGTCGGGCGACTCCGTGGTGGCCGAGTTGAGGAGGATCCTCGACGTCCCGATCGAGTTGGCCGCCATCACCACGACGTCAGCCCTCTGGAAGTGCTCGTTCCCCTCCTCGTCGAGCCACTCGGCTCCCGTGGCCAGGCCACCCTCGGTGACGATGCGACGAACCCGAGCCCCGGTGACGAGCTTCGCCCCGTGCTCGATGGCGATCGGCCAGTGAGTCTGGTCGGTCGAGGCCTTGGCGCCCTCGTTGCAGCCCTGCTGGCAGGTCCCCGCTTGCACGCAGGGGCGACGCCCCTGGTAGGGGCGGGAGAGGATGGCGTTTGGCTCGGGCCACCAGTGCCAGCCGAGACGGTCGTGGGCCCGGGCGATGTGGAGGGCCCCTTTTCCGAGCGGGAGCGGGGGCAGGGGTGGCCCGGCACCGGGCGGGTAAGCGGGATCGCCTTCTAGCCCGGAGACGCCGATCTGGGCCTCGGTCCGCTCGTAGTACGGCTGGAGCTCCTCGTAGGTGAGGGGCCAGTCATCGGCGATTCCGTCGAGAGACCTGACCCGGAAGTCGGAGGGAAGCATCCGGGGCCAGACACCGGCGTAGAGGATCATGCTCCCCCCGACGCCGTTGAACATGAGGGGGGCTATCTCGCTCTCGCTCTCGTTGAGCGGGTAGTCCTGGGGAAGGCCCCGGATCGTCGGGTTGGGGAACCACTGTTTGCGGCCGGTTATCTCCCAATCCGGCGACGTCCCACGGAACTCGCTCCGATCGTGCCAGCGCCCTTGTTCGAGACACACCACGGAGAGCCCGGCCTCTGCGAAGTAGCGGGCAGACACACCACCCGACGCCCCTGCTCCCACGATCAACACATCGGCCCGGTCGGATTTGCCTGTCAAGATCTCATCTCCTCATGCAGTCACTCGCTCGATCAGTCCTGGGGAACCCCGGCCAGCCCCAGGGCGAGACGCATGCGAGCTGCGGCGAGGTCGGGGTCGGGGAACAGGCCGGCCCGGTCGGCGAGGACGAACTGGCGGGACAGGTGGACGATGGACCGCGCCGACTCCAGACCATTGACCATGCGGAAGTGGTCCTGGTGCCCGCACAGGTACGCCATGAACACGACTCCCGTCTTGTAGTAGTAGGTCGGATAGGAGAAGACGTGCCGGCTCAGCTCGAGGGTGGGCGCCAGAGTCTCCTCGAAGCCCGATTCGTCCCCCGCATCGAGGGCCTGGACCGCCGCCGACGCCGCCGGGGCGATCAGGTCGAAGGCGCCGAGGAAGGCGTCGCTGTGACGTTCCCCGTCCCCCTTGATGGTCGTCGGGTAGTTGAAGTCGTCGCCGGTGTACATGCGAACGCCTTCGGGGAGGCGTCGCCGCAGTTCGACCTCCCGGTCCATGTCGAGCAGGGAGATCTTGACCCCGTCGACTCTGGAGGCGTTGTCGGTGATCACCTCTACGAAGGAGTCGGCGGCGTCGTCGAGATCGGCAGAGCCCCAATAGCCGGCGAGGGCGGGATCGAACATGTCACCCAGCCAATGGACGATCACCTGCCCCGAAACCCCCTGGAGCACCTGGCCATAGATCTTCTGATAGTCCTCCGCCCCGTGGGCGGCCGCGGCGAGATGCCGGCTGGCCATCACCACCGCTTGACCTCCCTGGCCCTCGATCAGCTCGATCTGGGTCTGATAGGCCTCCACGATCTGCTCGAGGGTGGCCGGCCCCTCGGGGAGTTGGTCTGTGTTGGCCCCACAAGCTATGACACCGCCTTCCTCCTTGGCCTCCGCCAGCGACCGGCTTATGAGCTCACGGGTCGTCGGCCAGTCCAGGCCCATTCCACGCTGAGCGGTGTCCATCGCGTCGGCGACGGGGAGCCCCCAAGACCAGAGATGACGTCGAAAGGCGAGGGTGGCGTCCCAGTCGACATTGGCACCGGAGGCAGGTGTGTTGTCGGCGAGGGGGTCGGCGACGACATGGGCCGCGGCGAATGGCCGCCTGCTGGTCAGTGGTGCGGTGGGGCGCTCGAAGTGAGCCGGCTCTCCAAGGGTGAGCGTGGTCAGCGACCCGTCGGCTTCGGGAATGGTGACCGTTCGGGACGTCATCGGGGCACTCCTCGGTGGAAAACGTTATCCGTCGTCGGCCGATCATACGCCAAGGGGAAAACGCCGACAACAGAAGGATCAGTAGGACGTGCTGACATCACCCGGGACGCCGATGATCTTCGTGGTCGACTCGGCACGCACGGCGATCGGAGAACCGCTCGCCAGGTAGACACGGGCCAATCGCGCGCCGAGCTGTTGCAGTACCTCCCAGGAGATCGTGTCTCTCACGTCGGCGATCTCGTCGGCCGTTATCTCGTCGTCGCCGTCCCTCCCCAACAAAGTGAATTCGGTGTCGAGGCCGACGTCGTCGACGCCGGACACGTCCACGGTGAGGGCGTCGGACGAGACGCGGCCGACGATGGGGACGCGGGCACCGCCGACGAGGACCATCCCCCCGGGTGATGACGAACGAGACCACCCGTCGGCATAGCCGAGGGGCAGAGTGGCGATCCTTGACGCGACCTGCGCCACCCATGTCCCTGCGTACCCGACTCCGGTCTCGGGAGGGACATCGGTGATCCTCACCGGGTGGGCCTTCACGGCGATGGCAGGGGCGACCTCCCCGGGAAGCGGGGCCTCTGGCCCGGGGTGCACCCCGTAGAAGCCCAGCCCGGGCCGGACCAAGCCATGTCCGCCGGTGTCGATGACGAGCATCCCGCCCGAGGCGGCGGCATGGATCACGCCAGGGTCGATGCCACTTCGCTCCAGGGCCGACAGTGCCGTCTCGAAACGCTCGAGCTGTGCCCTCGTCACCACATCGTCTTCGGGGGAGGCCAGATGGGTCCAGGCCCCGACCAGGCTCACGGCGCCGTCGGCGCCTGCGATGCCGGTGACGTCCCCCATCCGGTCCCACCTGACTCCGCCCCTTGTCATGCCGGTGTCGATCTCGAGATGGGCTCTGAGCGATCCCGGGAGATCTTCCATGGCGGCGGTGGCCTTCGCGATGTCGTCGGCGCTCCCGACGGAGATGTCGACGCCCAGAGACGACAGGACAGGGATCGAAGCTGCGGGCACCGGGTAGAGCATGAATATCCGACCGCGGTAGCCGTCGGCGCGGAGGCGGGTGGCCTCACCAGCGTTGGCGACACACAGCCAGGTGGCGCCACCGGCGATGGCGCTACGGGCCGCCATCTCGAGACCGTGGCCATATCCGTCCGCCTTCACGACCGGGCCGAGAGCCGCCGGCCGGGCCAGTGTCGCCAGGGCACGGGCGTTCCGGGTCAGTTGCCCCGTGTCCACCTCCACCCACGCCGATCGTTCCAGCGCGGGGAGCTCGGCCTGGGCCAGCATTCGGTCGATGCGCCTGGTCAACTCACTCGTCCGGCCCCGAGGGCAAAGACTCGAGTGCGCCGCGCATGACATCGGCCGTTTCCCCGATCCCTGTCCAACGCTCGAATGCGATCTCACCCTGACGCACCAGCATCTCGAGGCCATTGCAGACCCGCAGGCCGCGAACGACGGCGGCTCGAACCAGCGGGGTCTCGGCCGGCACGTAGACGAGGTCGAACACGAGGGCAGACGGGGACAGTCGATCCACGTCGAAGGCCACATCGGGTGTGCTCATCCCCATCGTCGTGGCGTTGACGGCGATGACCGCCGACTCCATGGCGCGGTCGAAGGAGACGTCTCCTTGCCGACCCGTCTCGACGACGCCGAACGAGCCGAGGCTCTCGGCGAGCCCACGAGCACGGTCCAGGGTCCGGTTGGCGACGAACACCGAGACCGCCCCGGCGTCGAGCAGCGCCCAGACCACGGCCCGGGCCGCCCCACCGGCGCCGACGACGACCGCCGTGCTCCCCTCGACGTCGGTTCCCATCGAGCGAACCGCCGAGATGAACCCGGGGGCGTCTGTGTTGAACCCGACGAGTGACCCTTCATCTCGTCGCACCCCGTTGTTCACCGCACCGATTGCGACGGCCCCCGGCTCGATCTCGTCGAGATGACTCATGGCGACCTGCTTGTACGGAGCGGTGACACCGAAACCGAGCCAATCGGCCCCCCGGGCCTCCTCGAAGAATCCGGGCACCTCGTCGGGGCCCAAGGGTCGCAGCTCGAATTCGGCGTCGATCCCATGTGCGGCGAAGGCGGCGTTGTGCATCACAGCCGAGTGTCTTCGTCGCAAGGGCGCGCCGATGAGCGCGACGCGGCGCGTCACCGGTCGTCGGGAAAGCGGACGTGGGGGATGATGTGCGTGGCCCACTGCTCGAGCTGGGCCGGGTCTGGAGTCATGGTGTGGAGCATGAAGCTCTGGACGCCGGCGTCCACCCGGGCCTGCAACGAGGCCACGACCTCATCGGGGGTGCCGAACAGATACACCTTCTCCAGATAGTCCGCCCCGCGCGCCTCGCTCATCACCTTGAGCATCGCCTCGTGCTGCTCTCGTCGTGCCTTCTCGCCATCCTGGGTGCCGACGAAATGGAAGAAGTTCTCATGAGCCACGGTGAGCTCGGCCGGGTCACGGCCGTTCTCGGCGAGATAGGTCTGCAGCTCGGTCCAGTCGCGGGCGATGTCCTCCGGCGGGCAGGTCGGTCTCGGCACCCAGCCCTCGGCGGAGAGGATGCGTCGCTTGACCGCATCCACGAAGCGGGGGAGATCGGGGGACCCGGGGTCGGCGAGCTGGGAGCCGCCGCCGATCCATACCTCGGGTCGCTCACTTGGGGTGGGTTCGATGAGCACGTCTTCGATCGAGTAGAACCGACCGTCGTACGTCACCGTCTTGCCCTCGAGGAGCGGCACGATGATCTCGAGGATCTCGTCGGTCCGGGCACCACGCTCCGACTTCTTGACTCCGGTGGCCGCATACTCCGGCGGGTACCAACCGATGCCGGCCCCGAGGACGATTCGGTTGTTGGAGAGGAATTGCATGGTGGCCAGCTGCTTGGCCAGGAGAACCGGCTCGCGAATGGGCATCACCATCACCGAGGTGCCCAGCTTCACCCGCTCTGTGACCCCTGCGACCAGGGAGAGCGCCGTCAGTGGCTCGAGAAACGAGACTGAGTAGAAC
>JBAPYG010000242.1:0-2360 GCA_049284615.1 Acidimicrobiia bacterium | reverse complement strand
TCTGTGAGGGGGTCTCCCCGAGGCTCATTCGGGCTCCTCGTCCTCGAACGGGGTGGCGGCTTTGCCCCGCAGCACGATGTCCCAGCGCCAGCCGAGGGCGAAGTTCTCTTCGGTGACGGCGTGGTCGTACCTGGCGATCATCCGATCCCGGGAGTGCTCGGGGACGGAGTTGAATATCGGGTCCTGGAAGAAGAGCGGATCGTTCTCGAAGAACATCTGGGTCACGAGGCGGCTCCCCAGCGATGGTCCCAGGAGCGAAAAGTGGATGTGGGCTGGTCGCCACGCATTGGGGTGGTTGCCCCAAGGGTACGGTCCCGGCTTCACGGTGAGAAACCGGTACTCGCCGTTCTCGTCGGTCTTGCACTGGCCGACCCCGATGAAGTTGGGGTCGAGGGGGGCGGGGAAGGCGGTCTCCCGCCAGTGCGCATATCGACCACACGCATTGGGCTGCCAGATCTCCATCAGTGTGTCGGGGATCCCGGCGCCATCCTCGTCGAGAACGCGTCCCGTCACGATGATGCGCTCACCGATGGCGGGCGAACCGGTTCCCGCATTCGTGGTCAGGTCGGCGTCCGCCTCGCTCACCTCGGTCCAGACCGGCCCAGGTCCGGTGGTCTCGGTGAGGGTCTGGACTATTGAGAGCAGGTCGTGGGTGGGGCTGCGTTTGACGGTCGATCGGTAAGCCGGGTAGCTGAAGGGGGCATGGTCCGAATAGGCCTTGGGGCCATAGTGGCGGACGATGGGATCGCTCATTGCTCCTCCTCGTAGACGGTCTTGAAGACCTTGAAAGCTCGGTTGGCCGCGGGCACGCCCGCATAGGTGGCGACGTGCAGCAACACTTCGTTGATCTCGGCGGGGGTCACACCGGTGTTCCGGGCGGCGCGGAGATGCAGTTCGAGCTCGTCGTGGTTGAGTGCGCCGAGGATGGCGATGGTCACCATGCTCCGATCACGGGTGCTCATGCCGGGTCTCGTCCAGAGGTCACCCCAAACCTTCTCCGTGATCCAGCTCTGGAAGTCTCGATCGAGGTCTGAGGTCGCGGCGATGGCGCGGTCGACGGGCTCGTCACCGAGCACGGAGCGGCGCTTCTCCATTCCTCTCTCTGCCGACTCGCTCATAGGGGGAGCCCAACGTAGTTCTCGGCCATCGAACGTTGCGCATTCTCCGATGAGAAGAGGTACTCGAGCTCGCTCCGCTGCAGGCGCCGGTCGAAGTCGTTGCTCATCCCCGGGAACCTGTGCATCGTGGACGTCATCCACCAAGAGAACCGCACGGCTTTCCAAACCCGGGCCAGGGCCAGGTCGGAGTACTCCTCGAGCCCGGCCTCGGTGCCGTGGTTGTAGAAGCCGTCGAGGGCACCGGCCAGGTACACGACATCCGAGATGGCCAGGTTCAGGCCCTTGGCCCCGGTGGGTGGCACGATATGCGCCGCATCGCCAGCGAGGAACAGCCGCCCGTAGCGAAGCGGCTCCGACACCCAGCTGCGCAGTGGCGTCACGATCTTCTCGATCGATGGCCCGGTTACCAACACGTCGACCGCCTCTTCCGGGAGACGGCTGGCGAGCGCCTCCCAGAATCGGTCGTCAGGCCAATCGTCCGGGGTGTCGTCGGCGGCGCCCTGGACGTAATAGCGACTGAGGCTCTCGTGACGCATGGAGCAGAGGGCGAAGCCATCGGGGTGGTTGGCGTAGATGAGCTCGTCATTCACCGGCGGGGTCTCGGAGAGTATCCCCACCCACACGAACGGATAGAGACGCTCGAACGTGGCCTGACCCGACTCGGGGATGTGCGAACGACTCGTGCCGTGGACACCGTCACACCCGACCACGTAGTCGGCTCTCAGCTCATGGGTCTCGCCGTGACGGGTGAAGGTGACCGCAGGGTCATCGGTGGTGATCCCGGTGACGTCGATGTCGAGAGCCTCGTCGACGAGGGGTATGCCCTCGCTCTCCAGGGTGTCGTAGAGGTCCTTCTGCACCTCGGTCTGGCCATAGATGATGACATGCTTTCCCGTCAACGCCTTGAAGTCGATGCGGAGCATGCGGCCGGCGAAGGCGAGGTTGACCCCGTCGTGGACGAACCCGTCCCGTTCCATGCGATGGCCGAGACCGGCATCTTGCAGGATTCGACCGCTGCCGTACTCCAACACTCCGGCTCGGACCCGGCTCAACACGTGCTCCTTAGTGCGCAGCTCGAGGATCACACTCTCGATGCCCCGGAGGTGGAGCAGATGTGCCAGGAGGGAACCTGCTGGCCCGCCTCCGATGATCGCCACCTGGGTGCTCGTTGGTATCTCAGTCATCGCCGCTCGTCCTCTGAATCGAAGCTATCAGCCCCCCGGCGAGCACCCCGGTCTCGCT
>JBAPYG010000241.1:0-2030 GCA_049284615.1 Acidimicrobiia bacterium | reverse complement strand
GTTTTCATCAGTTGGCGACTATCGAAACTCTTGTGCACATGTGTGTTGATGATTCTTCGCGGTCTGGGGACGGCCGGTGGATAACTCAGGAGCCTGTGGAAACACCACCACCTTTCCTCAGCTCCTGTGTGAGTTGATTCACACGGTCGAAGACGGCCCGATCGGAACGAAGGATGCGTTTCACCTTCTCCACCGAATGCAGGACCGTGGTGTGATCGCGATTGAAGTGCTCCCCGATCTTGGGAAGGGATAGGTCGGTCAACTCGCGGCAGAGATACATCGAGATCTGACGACAGAGCACCAGAGGCTGCCTCCGACTCGAGCTGAGCACGTCCTCGACGCTGAACCCGTACGCGGCCGCTGTCGTCCGGATGATGACCTCCGGGCCGAGAGGAACCGGCTCATCGGTGGTGACGATGTCCTTGAGCACCCGCTCGGCGGTCTCCAAGTCGATGTCTCGCCGGTTCAAGGCGGACCATGCGGTCACCCGGGTCAAGGCGCCCTCCAGCTCCCGGATGTTGTCGGAGACCAGCCCGGCTATGTACTCGAGGACATCCACCGGCACCGGGCGTGGCGCGAACTCCGCGTTACGCCGGAGAATCGCGATCCGGGTTTCCATGTCGGGGGGCTGGATGTCGGTCAGCAATCCCCACTCGAACCGGCTGCGCAGCCTGTCCTCCAACGACGAGAGGTTGCGGGGATGCCGGTCGGAGCTGATCACCATCTGCTTACCGGACTCGTAGAGGGAGTTGAAGGTGTGGAAGAACTCCTCGAGGATCTGCTCCTTGCCCTCGAAGAACTGCACGTCGTCGAGGAGGAGGATGTCGACACCCCGATAGCGGGATTTGAAGTCGTCCGGCCTCTTCCTTCGGATCGACTCGATGAAGTCGTTGAGAAAGTTCTCCGACGAGACATAGCGGACCACGAGGTCCGGGTACATCTCGAGAGCCTGGTGACCGACTGCGTTGAGAAGGTGGGTCTTGCCCAGACCGGCCCCTCCGTAGATGAACAGTGGGTTGTAATGCGCCCCCGGTTGCTCGGTGACTGCCATCGCTGCGGCCCATGCGAAACGGTTCGACTGGCCGACCACGAAACTCTCGAAGCGGTAGCGGTTGATGAGATTGGTGGCCTTCGTCGCAGAAGCGGGCTCCTCGAGCGTCGCTCTGCCGTCTTTCGCCCCCATGTCGTCGGCTTCGATGGGGAGTGGCTGTTCCACCGGGGCGACGTCGTTCACCCGGTATTTGGGGTCGGCGTCGAAGACATCCTGGTAGGCGGTGGCGATGAGATCGCCGTGTTTGTCCTTCACCCATTGGAGGTGGAACTCGGTGGGGGCGATGAGAACGATCCGGTCGCCGTCGCTTTCAGGCTCGAGTCTGGAGAGCCAGGTATCCCAGTTGGTCTCGGAGACCCCGGCCTTCAAAAGCCCACGGAACTCGGCCCACGGGTCAGTCGCTCGTTCGGGTTGCGTCAATTGAGGGCCACTCCTCCCACGGGCCGGTTTGTCCACAGAAACATCCACATCTGTGGAAACCTCTGTGCACATCCTCCAGCAATTCGTTTTCTTGTCGGCCCGGGTTGGGCGCCGTGTCATCTAGCAACGACGGGGAAGCAGGGGGCACTCCCGGGTTGAGTCGAGCGAGTATTAGGTGCTGCGAAATCTCAGTCAAGAGCGCGAGAATCGCCGTTGTGGATGAACAGCCGGACACGTATCCACAACGATTTCCCTGCTAGTTCAGCCATTTTCCAGATGATGGGTGGCAGTGCGTGGCGCTCACACCGACCAAACTCGACTAATCGTATTTTCGCGACCCGATTCGAATCTTCGCGAGAACCGTGGCATCACGAACCTCAGGTTGCCAGTGCCACATATGAACCAAACGCTCTCGAGAACGCGTTTCGAATCGCTCGGGTATCCATTCTCGAGAGAGTTCGAGCCGTATGTGGCACCCACTACCTGAGGTTCGTGATGCCACCCACAGACCTCTCACATTGCGGAAGGTGTGAAGGACCCGTATCCTGTTCAGGTTCCC
>JBAPYG010000240.1:0-12958 GCA_049284615.1 Acidimicrobiia bacterium | reverse complement strand
GCCCACACGTCGCGACTCTTCGGCGAGGTCTTCGAGACGGGATCTCGCCGTCTTCGCCACCTGTGCGGCCGACCGGAGCTCCCCGTCCAGCCGGCGCTCGGCGTCGACGAGCTTCTCGACCTCATTGACCAGCGCGGCGATCTCGTCGGGTGTGGGAACGTCTGCCAGCTCCCCGTCGAGATCATCGAGTTGTGCAACCAGCTCCTCGTGCCCCGTTTCGGACTTGGTGAGCGCGTTCCGGGTTGCGTCCAACGTCTCCCGGGTGGACCGTGCCACCGACACGGCACGTGACTCGGCCTCCTCCAGGTCCTCGAGCTCGGCGATGCCACCGGTCTCGGGGACCTCCACGACGACCTGGGCGCACACAGGGCACGGCTCGCCCGCGACGAGGCGGCCGGCGAGCCCATGCGCGGCATGGGTCAACCTGGCGGCGGCGAGCGCGGTGCGGGCCCTGTCGAGGCCGGCCATCGCCGATGTCGCTGTCGCCTCGGCCTCGTCCAGGGCCAGACGCTGTGGCTCGAGATCCGATCCGGCGAGCCGGCTCTCCAACGTGGCCTTCTTCTCCCGCGTCCGAGCCCACCCGCGCAGCTTGTCCAAAGACGGGAGGTCCTTTCGTCTCTGAGCTGCAGTCTGGAGACTCGTCTCGAGCTCCTCGACCACCGACTCCGCCGACGTCAGCTCCTCCTCGGCAGTGGTGATCAGCGAGGCCAGCCCTTCGAGCCTGTCCGGTGGTGCCAGACCCTCGAGACGCTCGATCGAGCCCGCGAGCCGCTCCTCTTCGGCCCGAGCAGCCGAAACGGCCGCATCCAGGCCGGAGAGCCGTTTCTCCCGCTCCACCATCGTCGCCGCCAGTTCCTCGAGGACGTCACGGTGCTGGCGAGCAGCGGCGATGTCATCGTCGTTGGGCACCTCGAGATTGTCGAGCGACCTCCGTGCCGACTCGGCCCGCTCGGTTGAGACCGCCTGTCGAGCCCGTGCCAGCTCACGCACCACCGTGTATACGTCGAGACCGAGGAGATTGCGGAGGAGGCCCTGTCGCTCTGCCTTGGTGGCCGTGAGAAATCGTGCGAACTCGCCCTGGGGAAGAACGACGGTGCGGGTGAAGTCCTCGAACCTGAGACGCAGCAGCTCCTCCACGGCGGTTGTCACGTCGTCTGCTCCGCTGGCGATCGCCTCATCTCCACGAAGGAGCCGAGCCTCTCTCACACTCGCGCCACCCGAAGACGTCCGCACGGCCATTCGCACCACGGTGTGGGCCTCGTCTCCGACCTCGAAGTCGAAGCGCACCCGGGCCCGGTCGGCGCCTGCGGCGATGGCGGGGGCCACGGCATTGCCCCCCAGTCTGGGGACCCGTCCGAACAAGGCGAAGATCATGGCGTCGATGAGGCTCGACTTCCCCGAACCGGTAGGCCCGGTGAGAGAGAAGAAGTCGACGTCGCCGAAATCGACTTTCGCCGATTCTCGATAGGCCGAGAAGCCCTCGAGCTCCAGTGCGAGGGGTCTCACGTCCCCGCCACCGAGGTCTGCGCCTCGTCGAGCAGCTCGGCGAACAGAGCCTCGACCTTTGGGTCGTCGCTCTCCCGGTCGGCCAGATAGCTGGAGAACGCTTCGCCCGGGCTCAGGCCCTGACGTGGCTGGGCCCCGGTTCTGCGCCCGTCGTCGGGGGTGGCGAGCACCACCTCGACGGCGTTGGGGATGACCGCCCTCACCTCGTCGGCGAGACCGACCCGCGCCGGCTCCTGGAGCACGACCTTGACGTAGGCGTCGCCGGTGTCTCCCGCCCTGGCGAGGACCTGTTCCAGGGTGCCTGTCAGAGATATCAGCCCGCGTCCCGACGTGAGAGGCAGCTCCTGGACCGAGGCGGGCTTACCCGGGTGGGCGGTGACGAGGAGCGCCCCTTTCTGGTCGTTGACCTCACCGAAGTCGAGTTGGAGCGGGGACCCCGAGTACCAGACCGCCGAGGAGTGCGGCATCTTCTGCTGTCGATGCAGATGTCCGAGGGCCACGTATGAGAGGTGTCCCGGGAAGAGACTCGCTGGGATGGCGTAGCCGAAGATGTGCGCCGTGCGCTCCCCTCCGCCGGCCAGTGCCCCATACACCGTTAGATGACTCGCCAGCAGGTTGACCGTGTCTCCCGTCATGTCGGCGGTGAGACGGTCTATCACCCTCCGCACACGGTCTTCGTAGAGCCCGGCGTGCTGGTCGGGGTCCGAGCCCATGATGTCTTCGACCCCGACGATGGAGCGCGCCGACACGAAAGGGAGCAGCGCCACCCGCGCCCCGAGATCGTCGAGCTCGACGACACCGCCGGACTCGGGTGCGCGGGGAGCGCCGAGCACCGTTACCCCCGACCGCTCCAACAGCGGAGCCACGGCATCGAGACGCGCCGGGTTGTCGTGGTTGCCGGCGACGACGACAACCGGAGAGACCTCGGCCAGATCGAGCAAGGCCCGCCAAACGATCTTCTCTGCAGAAGCGGTTGGCGACGCGGTGTCGAACACATCACCCGCCACCAGGGTCAGGTCGACCCGATGCTCATCGGCGAGCCCGACCAGCTCCGTGAGCACCGCCGCGTGCTCCTCGGATCGATCGCGACCCCGGATACGACGCCCGACATGCCAATCGGAAGTGTGCAGAACCTTCACACCCTCGATCGTAGGAAAGGGGTACGACAGATTCCGGTAGCTCGATGAGCGACTTGGCTGGATGAGGGCCCGACCTCACCCCCTGGTTCGTCGTCGCTCGGCTGTCAGGTCGGCGTGGGTGAGGGCGTGATGGGGCCTGCACAGCAGCACCCCGTTCTCAACCGTCGTCGTCCCGCCGTCTGCCCAATGCCGGACGTGGTGGATGTCGGCCCAACTGGCCGGTCGCTCACAGCCTCGCCAGGTGCAATGCCTGTCTCTGGCGACGATCGCCCGGCGTTGGGCATGCTCCATACCCTGGTCCTGCGTCCGACGTCCGGGACCTCCGATGGGGGGCCGAGCACGATCCGTGTGACCGAGGAGTCACACGATATGAGACGGAGCGTCTCCACATCGACGATCTGACCCGAGTCCATCGTCTCATGCGTCCCACCGGCCACGCCCCGCAGCGCATCCATGTCGGCGAGCAGTTGGACATTGGGTCGCTCGCCACCGACCTCGGTCTGGTTCTGGTGAGCCAGATGGCAATTGGCCATCTCTCTTCCAGGGCGTCGTGACGACGCTGTCTGGCGGTCCTCGTGTGTGACACAAACCCTTCCTTTTCAACCCCGCCTGCTACTCAACGTACCGACAGGGTGTGACAAGAAATCCGCCGGAGATGACACATGCGCAACCGACTGAGCCGCCCTTCGACGTCAGAGGTCGTGGAAGGGATCCTCCGGACCTGAATCGCCCACCGGGACCACGGCCTCCGAGGCCCGCGTTGCCCACGCCGGGAAGGGGAACTCCAGCACCAACGGTACCGGCAGCTCGGGCTGGCTCAGGATCATCGTGCCCGGCTTGACGATGGTCGCCCGTTGCCGATGGGGCCCGGGGAGAAACCCGTACTCCTCACGAGCCGCCTCCGCCGAGTCGAGGCGGCCGACGACGCGGATCGAGCTGTTGGCGATGATTCGACGCTCCACCTCGGAGGCCGTCTGCTGTGCACCGATGAGAATCACGCCGAGCGACCGGCCCCGCTCGGCGATGTCGAGGAGGATCTCCTTTATCGGGCTGGACCCTTCCCGCGGGGCGTATTTGTTGAGCTCGTCGAGGACCACCATCAGCAGCTCGTCGCTCTGTCCGGCGCGCTCTTTGTCCTCGAACGCTCGTTTCAATGTCACCCCAACGACGAACCGCTTGGCGCGATCGTTGAGGTTGTGGAGGTCGACCACGGTCACCTGGTCGTCGAGACCTATCCGGTGCCGTCCCGGGTCGGCCACGTCGGCGCGGATCAGCCGGCCCAGATGTCGTACCGAGGCCTGGAGTCTCCTCACGAAGGCGTTGATGGTCCCGGTCCCCATGGCAGGCCCGGCCCATCTGTGACGCTCGTCCTCGCTCTGCACCCGTTCGGTGACGAGATCGGCGAGCTCGCGGAAGGTGCGCACCTTGACCCCGTCGATCACGGCTGCGCCGGTGTCGGTCGCCTCGGCATGCCGCAGCTGGGCCATGACGTTGTACACGACCGTCGTGTATTGGGCGCGGTCGTCCTCGGCATCGGCGAACAGGAATGGCAGGAGGTCGTCGACGCAGAACTCGTGGATGCTCCAGAAGAACGAGGTGACGTCGGAGCGGGATGCCACGTCGGCCGTCGCCCGCGGGTCGTCGAGACGGGGCGGGGCGAAGAGGCCCACCGAGTCGAATGGCGTGCTGGGGAGACCCAGGGCGGTGTATCGGCCGCGCTGTTCGTCGTCGAGCCGGTTGTTCACCCTGTCGAGATGCAGCAGGTCTTCGCCTTTGACGTTGAAGACGAGTGCCTTGGTGTTGACCGCCGCCTTCCCGAGGACACCCGAGGTGAACAGCGAATGGAGAAGGAAGGTGGCGTAGCTCGTCTTGGTTGCCACCCCTGAGATGCCAGAGATGTTGACGTGGGCCCCCCTCTCGCCATTGACGAACTCGAAGTTCACCCAGAGCGGGTCGCCGCTTCGGGCCAGGCCCACCGGCACCTTTCGCTCCATTCGGTCGAAGAAGAGCGCCCGATCGCGTTCCTCGCCCTCGGCGATGCGAACCGGCTGGCCGGGTCGGGGGGGCACGAATACCTCGGGCTCGAAGCGGGTGGCGGTCACCTGTGCCGCCTCGGTGACTTCGGCGGGCAGAATGCCGTCCTCGATGAGGAACACATCGGAGTCGAAGCGAGCCCCTTCGTGGCGGGCTATCACCTGGCCCACGGTGCCGTACATGCGGACCACCTCGCCGGTCGGGAGCACACGTTCCAGGGCCACGACGTCGTCGAGTTGCAGATACTCGCCTTCGGCGACACCCACCCAGAACTCGAGCGGAGTGGCGTCTCTCGTCCCCAAAACTCTGCCGACGGCATCTGTCATCTGGGCCGAGCGTAGATGTCGCCCGGGACAGATCTCGTGAGC
The DNA here is from genome assembly GCA_049284615.1 of Acidimicrobiia bacterium. Taxonomy (GTDB): domain Bacteria; phylum Actinomycetota; class Acidimicrobiia; order Spongiisociales; family ZC4RG35; genus JANQRA01. The sequence goes on along the minus strand of JBAPYG010000240.1, from coordinate 7,911 downwards.
CTCGTCGTGTTTCCGTTCAAGGAGGAGGACACTTCGGTCATCGGTTCCAACCTCGTCATCGCCGCGCGACACGAACGAGTGCACGAGGTGTGGGCAGTCGCTGCCGACGAGGGTGCGGTGATGGACGAGGTGACCCGTCTCGGTGTCGACGTCGGCGCCGGGCACGGTGTCCCGGTGAGGGTCTTCACCCAGGAGCGACTGGGGTCTTTCAGGCCGGGCAAGGGAGACGGGATGAACACCGCCCTGGCCGCCTCGGCTGGGCGCGGATTCGACCGCACCCACTTCTATGACGCCGACATCACCAACTTCGACTCGTCGTGGATCGATGGAGCGGAGGCCGCTGCGGACCGGGGCTTCGGCGTGGTCCGTCATCGGTTCCCTCGGGCCGCCACCGACGCCATGATCACCTGGATGGTGACGCGACCGGGACTCGCCATGTTGTTCCCGGGAACACTGCTGCCGCGACTCGGTCAGCCGCTGGGTGGGGAGATCCTCCTCGTCGGTGACGCCGTCGAGCGTCTCGCCGACGACCCGTTCGTGCGAGAACGCTCCGACTGGGGCATCGACACTGTCATCACGCACGCCACGTCCACGATGGGGCTCGGCATCTACGAGCACAACGCACCGGACGGCAAGAGACATGCCCTCTACGACTCGTTGACAGATATCCGGGACATGATCCTCGAGTGTCTCGATGCCGTGATCTCGCTACGGGGGCGGGCCTCACCAGGCCCCGGCTCGGGGTTCGAGGCTGACCCCCCCGCACCGGTGCCCGACGACCTGAAGGAGACCGTCGCATACGACCTCTCGGCCACCAGGGCATCGATCTCGACCCCGCCCACGAAGACCGAGCACGATCTTCTCGTAGACCTCGGCTTCGACACTGGGCCGATCGACGAGGTCGTCTGGGGTGAGATGCTCGAACAGATGCTCGACCGGTTCGAGCTCCAGGACCCGACGTGGCGTGAGGTCGCGTTCCGGCTCTGGGCGGAACGCGTGATCAGCTACACGACGACGCACGTGGCTCATGGATACGACCACGCAATCGCCTATCTCGAAGACACCATCACCCGATATGAGGCAGCGTCGCGCTCCCGGCTCTCGTCACCCGAGAGTCATCGCGACGAGGGCGACGAGGGTCACTGCGAGACCACCGACCTGGCGGGCGCGTAAGTGCTCGGAGTTGACGAGTCGGGCCATGACCACGGTGACAGCGGGGTAGAAGGAAGCGGCGACGGCGACGGATGCGAGAGAACCGGCGCGCAGCGCGAGGAGGAGGGCGACGTTCCCCGAGACGTCGAGCAAGCCATTTCCGAAGACGATGGCACGGGGGACCGAGGCCAGACCGGACACACGCCAGACGCCGCCAAGAGCGACGACGCCAACGGCCAGCATGGTGGCGGCGCGGGCGGGGACGAGTGGCAGCAGACCCGAGGCCTCACCGGTCAGATCGAGTATCACGGTGTATGCGCCAAACCCCAGGCCGGCGAAGAGCCCGTACCAGACGCCACCCAGGGCAACGTCGCCACGATCTGCGACCCAGCTGCAGAGCACGATCGCCGGGATCGCGATCAGGACACCCACCCAAGTCCAGCGACCGATCGGATCTCCGGCGGCGACTGCGACGGCCACCGGGAACACGCCACTGAAAACGGCAGCAGCGGGCGCCACGGCAGCGGCATGGCCCTTGCCCAGGCCGGCGAACAGCGTGACGAGGCCGAATGCGCCGGCGGTGCCCCCGGCCGCTCCGAGCCAGAAGTCCGCCGGGGTGGCCTCACCACCGACGATCACGGCGGCCAGGACGATCAGCGGGAACGAGACAACCCCGGACCAGAGGACCACCGTCGGAGCCGACACTCGCTTGGCACCTTCACCACCGAGGAAGTCTCCAACCCCGTAGAGGAGGGAGCTGAGCCCTCCCAGGAGGACCCCCACCTAGTCGACGACTCCCCCGGCTCCCATGGTCTTCAACTCCTGTCGGATGGAGGTGGCCTCTTGCTCGAGCTCCTCACGCGTCACCGACGATGCGGCATTGGCGAAGTCGAGATCGCGGACCCCGTCTATGGGAACCAGGTGGATGTGGAGATGGGGGACCTCGAGCCCGGCGATCATCAGCCCCACTTTCTCCGGCTCGTAGACCCTGTGCAGGGCGGTGCCGACGGTCGCGGCGACGTCCATGAGATGTGCCCTCAGCTCGGCGGGACAGTCGACCCAATGGTCGACCTCCTCGCGGGGGACGACGAGAACGTGGCCGGCCCGCAACGGGTTTATCGACATGAATGCCACACAACGGTCATCGCGCCACACGAAAGTGGCGGGGATGTCCCCGTCGATGATCCTGGTGAACAGTGTGGGCATCGAATCAGCCTATCCGGCCCTGTCGGGCACCACTTGGAGCACTCGATCCGTGGTCAGGACGTACATCTCGCCCTCGCCGTCGGTCCCGAAGCTGGCGACTCTCCCGGCCACACCGACCTGCTCGGTCCAGTCGTTGGTGTCGACCGCCTCTCCCTCCTCGAAGCGAAAGCTCCGCAGGTACCCGCCGCAGTAGTCGGAGTAGAAGTAGTGACCCTGCAACTCGGGGATCGCCCGGCCGCGATATACGACTCCCCCGGTGATGGAGCAGGTGCCGGCGTCGCCGTGGGAGACCTCGATCACAGGCAACGTGAGCCCGTTGGTATCACATCCCGAAGACGGGCTGAAGCAATGCAGCCCCTCGGTGATCGGCCACCCGTAGTTGACATCGGGGGTGATCGGTGCCACCGAGACCTCCTCGAATGAGCCCTGTCCGACGTCGGCTACGTAGACGAGCTCATCGTCGAACCAGAACCGCCAAGGGTTGCGCAGCCCATATTGGTAGAGGATGGCCTCGTCGGTGTCGATGTCGATCGCCACGATCCCGCCCAGGAGCGTCTCTCGATTCTGACCGTTCCCGAATGCGTCGTTGGAGCGCCCGCCGTCCCCCAGCCCGAGGTAGAGACGGCCATCCGGGCCGAACTGCAGCATGCCTCCGTTGTGGTTCCCCGCGGGCTGGTCGAGTCTCAGCACCACCCTCTCGCCCACCCACTCCTCGGGGCCCCAGCCGAACTCCGACACGACGGTGTCGCCATCGTGGGCCGAGTAGTGGACGAAGAGCCGGTCGGTGAGCTCCGGGTCCACGGCGATCCCCAGCAACCCCCGTTCGCCTTCGTCGCGCACGTGGTCACTGATGTCGAGCACCGGGGTCTCGGACACCCGACCCTCCTCGAACAGCCAGACGCGCCCGTCCTTGGTGGCAATCAGGTCGAATGTCCTCCAGGGCACCATGTGGATCGGGAAGTCGAGTCGCGCCACCTCCTCGTAGACGAGCCCTTCGAGTGCGGGGAGGGTCGTGGTGGTGGTGGTGGGCGTGGTCGTGGTCGTGAGCGGGACCGTGGTGCTGGTCGTCGCCGGCACGGTCACCGAAGTGCTGGTGGTCGACGCCGGTCGGGACGTCTCGGGCCGCGGTGCGAGCTCCTGTTCGCCCGAGCAGGCCGCGACGACGAGCGCGAGCGTGATGATGATGATGGTTGACCGCATGAGATCCCACGATATGTCTAACTTCGAATTCCGTGACCAACATCCCCAAGGACGATGCCAGGACCATCTTCGGATGGGCGATGTACGACTGGGCCAACTCCGCGTACATAACGACCTTCGCCGCCATCGTGGCCGCGTTCTTCACCGCGGTGATCGTCCCTGACGATGGTTACGGAGGTTTCTCCGGCCAGACCCTGTGGTCAGCGGTCATCTCCGTGGGCGCCTTCATCCTCTTCCTCGCCATGCCGGTGCTGGGCGCCGTGGCCGACTACGCCTCGGCCAAGAAGAAGTTCCTGCGGTTCTTCGCATGGTTCGGTGCGCTCCTGACCGCCACTCTGCCGTTCGTGCCCTCGGGTGCGGTGCCGCTCTTCCTCTTCGTCGTGATCCTCACCCAGATCGGCTTCGTCGCGGCCAATGTGTTCTATGACGGATTCCTGCCCGACATATCGACGGACGAGACCATCGACAAGGTCTCCTCCAAGGGTTATGCCCTCGGATATGTCGGGGGAGGGCTCTACGTGTTGCTCGCCCTCGTCTTGATCCTGCTGAGCGGTGAGGACGGCATCACGGGCCTAACCGAGGAGACGGCGTCGCGAATCGGGATCGGCGGCGCCGGTCTGTGGTGGTTCGGCTTCTCCATCTTCGCCCTGCGGAGACTGCCGGACGAGACCCTGCCCGAGGAGCTCCCTCGACGGTTCCAGGGCCGATCACTCTGGGCCGGGCTCGCCAAGCTCGGGTTTGCCCGGACCATCGCCACCGGCCGGAAGTTGCTCGGCTTCAAACAGCTGCTGTTGTTCGTCCTCGCCTTCCTCTTCTACAACGACGCTGTCCAGACCGTGATCGGTGTCACCGGTGCATACGCGGAGGAGACCCTGGGGCTGGGCACGACCGAGATCATCATCGTGTTCCTCATCGTGCAGTTCGTCGCGTTCTTCGGTGCCCTCCTCTTCGGCGTCTTGGCAGGGAGGGTCGGTGCGAAGGGAGCGATCCTCGTGTCACTGGTCGTCTGGATCGCAGTTGCGGTAGCTGCGTTCTTCCTGCCCGAGGGCAAGGCGCTCCCCTTGTATGGGCTCGCTGTCATCGTCGGATTCGTCCTCGGTGGGGTCCAGGCCCTCTCCCGCAGCCTCTATGGGTCGATGATCCCCGAGGAGGCCTCCGCCGAGTTCTATGGCTTCTTCTCCGTCTTCTCGAAGTTCTCCGCGATCTGGGGGCCGCTCCTGTTTGCCCTGGTCTCCAACGCCACCGGGTCGGGCCGTCCCGCCATCCTCTCGGTCGTCGCCTTCTTCGCCCTGGGCTTCATACTGTTGACCCGGGTCGATGTCGTCGCCGCGCGGGAATCGCGGAAGGACTGGTCGTTCGAGAACGCTTAGGGTCGGGGGATGGACGAGAACGAGATCAACGACATAGGAGACCAGCTCGAGCCGGGGAGCCCGCGGCGCTCCACCCGCGAGTCGGAAGGGGTCCCCTGGGGGGCGATCCTGCTCCTGATCTGGGCCGTGTTCCTCATCATCTTCTCAGTGCAGAACGCGGAACGGGCCACCGTCGAGTTCCTCGGGTGGTCCTTCGACATGCCGATTGCGCTCCTCGTGATGGTCACCGCACTGGCCACTTTGGTCCTCACCGGGCTCGGGTTCTGGATCTACCGGCGCAGACGTCTGCGGCGGCGTGCGATGGCGAGGGCACCCGAATCCGAGGCCTGACCCTCACGGTCGCGTTGTCGGTCGCAGTCCTCACGGGCTGCTCCGCGGGCCCGGCACCGGCGGTCACGCCGGGTGACGAGGTCGGGACCACCACCGAGGCGGAGGTGACGTGGGTCGTGGACGGCGACACTATCGAGGTCGCCGTCTCCGGCGGCCAGATCACCGTCCGACTCCTGGCTATCAACGCGCCCGACGATGGCGAGTGCTTTGCCGACGATGGTCTCGATCATCTCATCGAAACCCTCAAAGGTCGGCGAGTCAGCCTCGAGACGTTTGGTGAAGACCAGTACGGCCGGGCCCTCGCCCATGTGTTCATGGAAGATCGCCACGTCAACGTGGAGATGGTCGAGATGGGCCTGGCCCTGGCGAGCACACCTGGTGAGGGTGACCCCTACCGGGACGAGATCCTCGAAGCCGAGCAAGTGGCGTTCGAGGGTGGCATGGGTCTGTGGTCGGCCGCGGCGTGCGGGTCCCGGGGCCTGTTGCCCCAGGTCGTCATCGATCCCGAGCTCTCGGTGATCGACGCCGCGGGGCCAGATGACCAGAACCTGTCCGGCGAGACGCTGGACCTGGTCAACGAGGGGGCGGACGCGGTCGACACGAGTGGCTGGATCCTGCGCGACGAGTCGAGCCGCCACCGCTTCGTCTTCCCCCTCGCTTCGAGGCTGGAGCGGGGCGAGCGTCTGCGGGTGGCCAGTGACGACCCGGGATGGGACCCGGGGGCCAGCCCGGTGTGGAACAACGACGGCGACATGGCGCTCCTCCAGATGCCGGACGGGACCGTGGTCAGTCGCTGGCGATACTGACATCGCCGGAATCGGAGCGATCACCCCCGTCTACCCTGAGCCCTCGAGAAAGGACACCAATGGGACTCAAGGACAAGTTCAGCGAGCTAACCGACAAAGCCAAGGTCACCGTTGGCGAGCTCGCCACCAAAGCGCAGCCACACGTCGACAAAGCCATGAAGACCGCCAACGAGAAGACCAACGAGTGGGCCGACAAGCTCGCCGAGAGCGGGAAGACCGCGGCGAAGGCTGCGAACGACGCGACCGACGAAGCAGCCGACTCGGCGGGAGACGAAGAGGAATAGCGTTGGCCCGTATCTCACGGAGACTGGATCGGATCCCCGGGTCGGCGACACTCGCCATCAGCACCCGGGCGCGGGAGATGAGGGCGGAAGGCCGCGACGTGATCTCCTTCGGGGCCGGGGAGCCCGACTTTCCCACTCCCGCACACATCGTCGATGCGGCGAAGCGGGCGGCCGACGACTCGTCCACGCATCACTACTCCGCCAATGCAGGCCTTATGCCCCTGCGCGAGGCCATCGTCGGCTATACGGCCCGCTACTCGGGGATCACCGTCGAGCCCGGTCAGATCCTCACGACGAACGGGGCAAAACAGGCGATCTTCCAGGCCTTCGCCGCCCTCCTCGACCCCGGGGACGAGGTCCTGTTACCGGCACCACATTGGGTCACCTACCCATCGGGGATCGATCTCGCCGGAGGCGTCACCGTCTCCGTCCCAACCGAGATGGCAGACGGGTTCAAGGTGACCGTGGACGACCTCGAACGTCATCGCAGCGCCAGGACGAAGCTCCTCGTCTTCGTTTCCCCCTCCAACCCGACCGGCTCGGTCTACACCCCCGAAGAAGCGTTGGCGATCGGCACTTGGGCCGCCGAGAACGACGTGTGGGTGATCGCAGACGAGATCTACCAACGTCTCGTCTATGGAGACGGGGAGTCCGCCGCCTCGATCGCATCCGTGACACCTGAGCTCGAGAACGTGCTCCTCATCAACGGTGTCGCCAAGAGCTTTGCGATGACCGGTTGGCGGGTGGGATGGATGATCGGGCCCGAGGACGTGATCGGGGCGGCGGCGCGCCACCAGTCGCATACCACCGGGAACGTCAACAACGTGGCCCAGATGGCGGCTCTCGCCGCGTTGAACGGCCCCCAGGACACCGTCGTCGCCATGAGGGATGCATTCGACAAGCGACGACGCATGATGGTGGAGATGCTGGCCGCCGCCGAAGGAGTCTCGCTATACGAGCCGCAAGGAGCCTTCTACGTGTTCCCGGGCGTCGCCGATCTCCTCGGCGGGGCGTACCCCACTGCCGCGGCACTTGCCGAGGGCTTGTTGGAAGAGGCGGGCATCGCGGTCGTCCCCGGGGAGTCGTTCGGGGCCCCGGGTCACCTCCGTCTGTCGTATGCCCTGTCGGACGATGATCTGGAGCGCGGCGTGAGCCGCATGCTCGACATGTTTGGAACGCTCTAGGGCAGGTTTACACTCGCCGGGCGATGAAGGCAGGTTCAACCGCGCGGGCCATGATGCTCGTCGAGCCTCGCCATTTCTCCATGACCACAGTCTCCACCGACGGCGGAGAGCATGGCGGATGGCTGGCAGTGGAAGCCACGGGAGTCTCCGGGTCCGACGTGCAGGTATGGAAGGGCGAGGCGCGCGATGTCATCTATCCGCTCGTCCCGGGCAACGAGGTGGTGGGCAGGATCGCCGTGCAAGGGCCCAACGTGCCCTATCCCGTCGGCACGAGGGTCGTCGTCGAGCCTCGGATCCGGTGTGGCAGGTGTCATCGCTGCCAGCAGAACCTGGCGACCTGTGTCAGCCGCAAACCCTCCAACTCGTATGGCATGATCGC
>JBAPYG010000239.1:0-3021 GCA_049284615.1 Acidimicrobiia bacterium | reverse complement strand
TGCGGACGACCAGAAGATCTCGTCGGGGTCGCGGCCCATCTCCGAGGCGAGATGGCGAGTCTCCGCCACGATCTGGCTGTAGTCGCCGGGCTTTCGTGCATAGAGGTTGTACTCGTCGGCGTACAAGGCGGTGATGCGACGAGCCTTGGGGCCACCGGCGCCGCCGCCGGCGAGCCGAAGCCCGATCGGGTGTGGATGCGGGTCGAACTCGTCGAGGTGGTAATGCTCCCCGTCGAAGCCATGCGCTCCCGGGGTTATCGCAGCCCTCAGGTAGGCCATCGCCTCCTCGTACATCTCCATTCGAGTCTTCAGATCGGGGTAGGGGAGCCCGAACCTGGTGAACTCGTCCTCCAGCCATCCCGCCCCTAGACCGAGGGTGAACCGACCTCCGGAAATCTCATCGATGGTCAGTGCCAGCTTGTAGAGAGAGCCCGGATGACGAAACGTGACCGGCGATACCAGTGAGAACAGGCCGATGTCCGAAGTCGTCGCGGCCAATCCGGCGAGATGCGCCAGATGGTCCCAGGCCGGTGCCTCGGGCTCCTCGCCCCTCTTCAAATAGTGGTCCGGGAGGGCGATCGCAGCGATGTCCCCACGCTCCTCTGCCCATCGTGCGGCACCGAGGACGTTCTTCCAGTCGCCCCTGATCTGGAGCCCGAACTCCATCAGACCCCGGCCAGCGCATCGGTGAGGAGGGCGCGGGCGTGGATCGCCACGTCGAAGTTCGGGTCCATGACTCGGTGGAGGGTTATGCCATTGAGTGCGCTGACGAGGGTCTCGGCGCGGCGCTCGGTCTCGGCCTCGCTCATCAGGGGGTGTTCCCGGGAGATGGCTGCGGCGAATCGGGCAACTCTCCCGGCGTGATGTCGCATCGTCCTACCCCAGATCTCCGGGTTGTTTGCACTGCCCGAGATGGCCAGACGAATGTAGACGCGGGCCAGATCCCCTTGTTCTGTGACGAATCTGATGTAGGCCTCCACCAGGTCGGAGAGTGTGTCGGTTCCCTGGTGCTCCGGATCGGGGTCGACCGCATCGATTGCCTGGCGCACCACCGACAGGATCGCTTGCTCCTTGGAGTCGAAGAGGTTGTAGAAACTCCCGGGGAGCACGCCTGCTTGGTCGCAGATCGCCTTGATCGTCGTCCCGTCCAGACCCTCGCTGGCGATGAGGCTCCTGGTCGCCTCGAGGATCTTGTCCCGGGTCTCCAGACCCGCTTTGTATCGCATGGCGGGCACGGTAGCCCTCTCACCGGGGACCGACCCTGGTTTTGAGCGAAGACTCAAATTAGAGTGTAAACTCAAATACTGAGCCAGGAATGGGACAGGTATGGGTCATTACAAGCCGAACTTGCGGGACATCGAATTCAACCTCTTCGAGTTCAATCGCATCCAGGACTACGCGGATGGTCGGTGGGCCGACCTCGACCGCGACACCATGTCAGACATCCTCGTCGAGATCGCTCGGCTCGCCTCCGAGGACTACTCGGCCTCCTATGAGGATCAAGATCGGATTCCCCTGCAGCTCGTCGATGGTGAAGTGGCGATTCCGGAGTCGGTTAGGTCCAGCGTCGCCGCCTTCAAGGGGGGTGGCTGGGATCGAATGGGACTTCCCGAGGAGATGGGTGGCATGGCCCTACCCCCCTCACTCATATGGGCGATGTCAGAGATGCTGCTCGCCGCGAACACGACCGTCCAGTTCTACGCCGGAGGGGCGCTGTTCGCCCGGGTCCTCTTCGAAGAGGGCACCGAGGAGCAGAAGACCTTTGCGAAGACATGGGTGGACCGGGGCTGGGCGGGGACGATGGTCCTCACCGAGCCGGATGCGGGCTCTGACGTCGGAGCCGCGACCACGCGAGCGGTCGACCAAGGAGACGGCACGTGGCACATCGAGGGGGTGAAGCGCTTCATCACGGGTGGCGAGCACGACCTGACCGAGAACATCGTGCACTTGGTACTGGCCCGTCCGGTTGGTGCCGGGCCGGGGACGAAGGGGCTGTCCCTGTTCGTGGTCCCCAAGTTCTTGGTGAGTGAGGACGGGAGCCTGGGCAGCCGAAACGGCGTCTATGCGACCAATATCGAGAAGAAGATGGGTCTCAAGGGCTCGACGACGTGCGAGCTCACATTCGGGACCGATGAGCCGGCGGTCGGATATCTAGTCGGGGAGAGGCACGACGGGATCCGGCAGATGTTCAGGGTCATCGAATATGCGCGCATGATGATCGGCACGAAAGCGATGGGGACGCTGAGCACCGGCTATCTCCACGCCCTCGGTTATGCGAAGGAACGCAGGCAGGGCAGCGACCTCACCCGGGCCACAGACAAGGCCGCACCCCGCGTGCCCATCATCGACCATCCCGACGTACGGCGCATGCTGATGACCCAGAAAGCACATGCCGAAGGGATGCGCGCCCTGGTCCTCTACACCGCCTGGGTCCAGGACCAGGCGATACTCCACCCCGACGACGACTCGTGGGAGCGACGTAACGACCTGTTGCTCCCCCTGGTCAAGGGGTACTCCTCCGAGAAGGCCTATGACCTTCTATCGATGTCACTCCAGGTTCTCGGCGGCTCCGGCTACACCCAGGACTACCCACTCGAGCAGTACATCAGGGATGCTCGAATCGATTCGATCTACGAGGGCACCACGGCCATCCAGGCTCTCGACCTCTTCTTCCGCAAGATCGCCCGCGATCAGGGCCAGACACTGGCGGCCCTGGCGGCGGAGATCCTCGAATTCGTCAAGGGTGGGGTGGACGCGGACCCTCTGGCCGAAGAGCGGCAGCTGCTCGCCGAGATGCTCGACAACACCCAGGCACAGCTCGGGGCGATGGTCGAGTACCTGATGGCCTCACTGGGTGGCCGGGACGAGGAGATCTACAAGGTGGGGCTTCATACGAACGAGCTGCTCGAGTCCATGGCGGAGACCGTCATCGCCTGGCTGATGCTCCGTCATGCGGAAGCAGCCATCGGCATGATCGACGACGACCCCTTCTATCGGGGCAAGGTCGAATCGGCGCGGTGG
>JBAPYG010000238.1:0-3353 GCA_049284615.1 Acidimicrobiia bacterium | reverse complement strand
CGGCCTGAGTGGCGCGACGGGTGCTCGATCCTTCGAGATATCGGTGTTCAACCGCCGTCGCGAGGCAACAGCCCAGGGAAACCCCCGGTGATCAACACACGGTTCGGACCTTCAGGCCTTGATGCTGCGAGCACCCAGGAAGGCGATCACATATCCGGCGTAGGCCGCCAGTGCTCCAATCACGTCGGGGAACTCATTCAGGGTTCCATCGAAGAAGCGCACATCCTCGATCAGGGCGAACACTCCGATGATCCCGAGCAGGTACCCGATGACCTTCATCAGCACCGGGACCGGTGCCAGCTTCTCAACGAAGGACCCATCGGCCCTGAGCAGGATTACAGAACCGACTGCGAGCAGCAGCGCCAGCCACCCAACCCAGTATTCATTCAGAATCACCCCGAACAATGCCCAGGTGGCGATGAGGACAACCCCGCCGAGGGCCACCATCCCAGTGGGCGAACCCATCCCCAAACCGGAGGCGGCTCCTCTCGGCTCTTGCGTCTCTGTCACCCGATCTTCCGGTCTCTCCGACTCGCTGGTCACCGCTTCTCCTCCCGTCGCTGCTGACTCGGACCACGCGAACCTACTCTGTGAATGTCGTGCAGGTCGTTCCACGACGCGATCCATCTCGCCACCGCGGCGCTTCTTGGCAACACTCTGGGCGGTGTCATCTCATACGATGGGCGAATGCGCGACGCAGCTCTGTCCTATGGCTGGAGTGTTCACGCGCCGGCGTGACTCCGTTGGCGAACGGGAGCATCGAACAGGCAGCTCGATCGAGAAGCCGGTGCGCGTCTAACGGGTGTCTCCCGTCCGATCGGCTCCGGACTCGCCGCCGGCACAGAACCGAGTACTTCGGGTTCCGGTCCTCGATCGTGGCGACAAATTCGGCGGGAGAGTGCACCGGAATCTAATCCGACAGTCCGAGCAGGTCACCGTCGCCCGAGCCCGAGAGGGTTCGATCTTCCGAAGCCCTCCGATTGGACGCTCGATTGAGGGGATCGAACATCGGGAACTGAAATCCAGTGAATTTGGCTGTCAGCACCAACCCGGGCGGCGCGCAAGACTCACCCGATGACGAACCGCTCCGTAGAGATCGAGGCCCTGGTGAGGCGTCTCTTTGCCTATCGCGCTTCGGGAAACTCAGCGGCCATAGTCAATCTATTCTCGGCGTCGGATGACTTCCTGGCCGTCGGCAACGACCAGGGAGAGTGGTGGACCGGGTTGGAGGCCCGTAACCTGGTCGTCAGTACCTGGGCTCGCCGGCCGGAGGAGTCCGATCACCGCCTTACGCTCCGTCGCCGTGCGAATCGCTGGGCCAATTTCCCCGCCGGAATCTGGTTTTTCCACGCCTCGATGTACACCATTTGTGTGGGTCGTTCGGTGACTCCAAGCCGATCCAGATGGAACCCGACCCTCTCGACACATTCCTCGAAGTCCATTGATCGCTTGGGAGTCTGTTGCCAACTGGTTGTCCTTGGTGGCTCGTCGGAACGAGGACGTCGAAACGGCGGGTCGATCGTGAGCGCCCCGCCGGCGTTGAAGTGGCCGGCCCCGCCCGCCCGGCCGTCTCTTACCCGCAGCCCGGACGAATTTCTCGACCTCGAGGACCTTGTTTTGGAAGTTGCCCTGGTCCAGGTGGATGCCCCACACGATCTCGTACACGTTCCGCAGTTCGGTGATCGTTAACTCCTCATCGCAGAATTCAGTCGCTAGCGGGCTGATCTCCAGCGCGAGCCGGATCGTCTCGAGTCAGTCAGGGGAAACGTCGGCTGAGATCGGGAAGTGCTAGGTCTAATCCTCGACATCAACTGACCTCAGCCCCGCGCTGGGGAACTAGGTGCGGTTGGGGTCTGGATGTTCGATCATGGCCAGGAACTCGGCGGGGGAGCGCACCGGAATCTGACCCGAGAGGTCCTGCAGATCTGAATCGCCTGAAACGAGGACGGACCGGGATTCGGCGGCGAGTGCGATGAGGTAGTCGTCGCCGGGGTCAGGGGATCGTACGTCAGGAGCTTCATCCGGGTCCTCAAGAAGGGTGCCGCCACGAGCAAGGATTTCGAGCAACTCGACTGCTTCGGCTTCAGGCACTCGGTGTCGGAGCTTGGGGTAGCCAAATGCTCGACCAAGTTCGTCAAGCAGCATTGGCGAGACGACGAGTTCGTAAGCGCCTTCGAACCAGAGCCCGAAGAGTCGGCCGGGTGTTCCCTCTGGTGACAGGGTCGCCGAGATGATGACGTTGGGATCGAGGACTGCCCTCAACGCTTTGCGTTGCGACGCGCCGCTTGCTGTGCCTCAAGGGCAAGCTCCATGGCCTCGTCTTCTGGCATGTCGTTGCGGGCCCACAGTCGCTCCATGAGGTCGAGGCCGAGGTCTCGCCGCACCGCGTCCTCTATTACTTCGCTCTCGCCTTTCCCGGTCCTAGCGGCGCGCACCTTCACGGCTTTCAGGACGTCTTCGTCGATGGTGAGAGTTGTACGCGTCTTCGTCATACTCACATACTAGCATCATGATGCAATCACCAAAGAGGGGTCGGGTCGCGGCACCTCTATTCAAACGCGCGCTCGGGAATCGGGTCGAGTGAAGGACGTCGAGCTGCCTCGGCGCCTGATTGGGGATCGAGCTGTGATGGCACTTCGGCATGCAAGAACGTATACAAATTCGCATGCCGAGTACTAGTGTTCGTGTCGATCGGGAGACTCACGAGGAGCTCAAAAGGCTGGCGAGAGATCTCGGGACAACAGTCGGGGAGGCGGTGGCTATTGCTGCTCGAAGACTCCGCCAGCAGCGGATGGGCCGGGATCTGTCGGCACCCTTGACCGAGGACGAAACGAACTGGCTCGATGCTGACCTCGGGTGATGTCGTTGACCTCGACCTTGGTTCGCCAAAGAGCAGGGAGGCGTCTGCGGAGGCCGGTCGTTGTCGTAACTGCCCAGGAAATCCTTGACGAATCGGCCAACGTCGTGCAGGTCGTCCCGCTGACTACGACGGTTCGGCCCTTCGGCTCAGAAGTAGAGATCCATGCCGACGAGACCAATGGCTTGGAAGCAGACTCCGCTGCACAGTGTCAACACATCAGGTCCGTATCCGTCGCCAGAGTCGAGTCGGTGAGAGGCAACGGCGCCGCCACACTTTCAGAGCTCCGAGGAGTACTCGGACTAATCCTCGACATCAACTGACACGGCGCGCGCGGCTGGGGTTTGGTGCGACGGCGGTCGCCTGGGTCGATTTGGCACGTCGCTTAGAGCGACAGATGCAGTCGGAGTGCTTCGTCGAGGCTCAACATCAGCGGCGCCGGTACAGATCCAAGTGCTCTTCTCACCCTCTCGATGGAAACGGAACGGACCTGTTC
>JBAPYG010000237.1:0-1976 GCA_049284615.1 Acidimicrobiia bacterium | reverse complement strand
GACCAGCCCAGCGCGGCGCCCTACCGAAACTGGAACGAGCGCATCACGGCAGAGTGCTACACGGCCAACTTGGCTGCTCCCATCCTCGGCCAGGACGGTGACGTGGTTCGCGAGATCGATACCTATGAGCACATCAGCTTCAATTTCGGGCCGACGCTGATGGCCTGGCTGGAGAGCAACGTCCCCCACACCTACCACGGGATCGTCGAGGCCGACCGGCTCTCCCGGGAACGTCATTCGGGGCACGGGTCCGCGATCGCACAGGCCTACAACCACACGATCCTCCCCCTTTCCAATCGGCAGGACAAGCTGACTCAGATCCGGTGGGGCATCGCCGACTTCGTGCACAGGTATGGGAGGGAGCCGGCCGGGATGTGGCTTCCAGAAACGGCCGTGGACACCGAATCCCTCGAGTTGCTGGCAGCGGAAGGCATCGGCTTCACGATCCTGTCGCCGTACCAGGCAGATTCGGTCCTCGAGGCGGACGGTCACTGGGCCGACGTGAGCGGCGGGAGGGTCGATACCAGGCACGCGTACCGCGTCGAGCTCCCTCATGGGCGGGCCATCAGCGTCTTTTTCTATGACGGGCCCCTGTCCCAGGAGATCGCCTTCAACGGCGTTCTCGACGATGGGCGGATCCTGGCGAAACGCCTGGTCCAGGCGATCGGAGAGGGCGATGATCGGCCGTTGCTCGCCCATGTGGCCACCGACGGCGAGACCTACGGTCACCACCATCGGCATGGGGAGATGGCACTCGCCGCGGCCATCGAAGACCTGGAGCGAGACCCTGAGGTGACCCTCACCAACTATGCCGCTTTCCTGGCCGAGCAACCGGCGAGAGCGACTGCGACAGTCGTCGAGTCGTCTTCGTGGAGCTGTGCCCACGGGGTGGAGCGATGGCGCGCCGACTGCGGGTGCCATTCGGGGGCGCATCCCGATTGGTCGCAGACGTGGCGTGCCCCGCTGCGAGCTGCTCTCGATTGGCTGCGAGATTCCATGATCCCGATGTACGAGGAGCGGGGCGGTGAGCTGTTCACCGAGCCATGGGCCGCCCGCGATGCCTATATCGACGTCATCCTGGGTGGTTCGCTCGACGAGCTCGTTTCACGACATGGCTCACATCCCCTGGACCCTGGGGAGAGATCGGTCGCCGTCTCCTTGCTCGAAGCTCAACATCAGGCGATGCTCATGTACACCTCGTGTGGGTGGTTCTTCGACGATGTGTCGGGTCTCGAGGCCGTCCTCGTCCTCCGATACGCCGGGAGGGCCATCTACCTGACTCGTAGGGCCACCGGTGTGGATCTCGAGCCGATCTTCCTCGAGATGCTCGACGAGGCGCCCTCAAACGTCGACGGTAGGACCGGTCGCGACGTGTACCTGGAAAAAGTCAGCCCCTATATGGCCATTTGAGCGATCACGGTCACCCCTGGCTAGATTCGACGGAGATGGGAAGACTGAAGCCAACCGACAGCCGCGTTGTCATCGAATCGGTGGAACCGTGTGTCGACGATGGCCGCTTTCCGGTGAAACGTCCCCTCGGCGACCCGGTGGAGGTAACTGCGCGCGTATTCGCGGATGGACACGATTCCGTGTCGGCCGTGCTCCGCTATCGGAGACGGGGACGTCGCTCTTGGGCCGAGATCGTCATGGAATCGCGCCCCAACGACAAGTGGCGAGCGAGGTTCACTCCAACCGAGTTGGGGGACTGGGAGTTCGAGGTCGCCGGCTGGGTGGATCACTTCACGACCTGGCGCGAAGCCATGGTGAAGAGGGTCGAGGCCGGAGCGGATGTGAGTGTGGAATTGATGATCGGGGCCGAGTTGGTGTCTTCGACGGCCGCCCGCTGCGACGACCCGGATCGAAAGATGCTCACCGACATGGCCGCCGTCATGGGTGACGGGGACTCCTCGCCCGAGATTCGCCTCGACGTGGCTTTCGCCGACGACCTGGCAGCTTTGATGTCCGCTCACCCGGAT
>JBAPYG010000236.1:0-4405 GCA_049284615.1 Acidimicrobiia bacterium | reverse complement strand
CAGCCACCCTGTCTCGGAACGACTGTGAGGGTGATTCTCCTCGTCTGGAAACGATCTTCGACCCGCCACACGATCTGCCTATCTCCCAGCTGTTCCACCTCGACGTCCACCCCCGAGTGCAGAGTCTTGCCGCGCGCCTCGATCGTCTGGTCGAAATGGAACCTGGCGCCCACGGCCACACCATCTCCAGCCTTCTGTTTCACGTTCGTCACATTGGGGCACCACTCGGGATCTCGACGCGTGTCGCTTACGACGGAGAACACAGCGTCGGCCTCAGCAGGAATGTCGACGGCGACCGTGACCGGCCTGACCGGGAAGCCGGTCATGTCTCCGCCAGGACTTTCTCCATCACGCTGTCGTCGATGTCGTAGTTGGAGAAGACGGCCTGGACGTCGTCGAGGTCGTCGAGAGCATCGATGAGCCGAAGGAGCTTCTTGGCCTCGCTCTCGTCGACGGGGACGAGATTCGACGGCAATTGCGTGACATCGGCCGACTCGACCTCGAGGCCACCGCCGGCAAGCGCGTCGCGCACCGACCGCATCTCGGAGGCGAGCGTGATCACCTCGTAAGATCCGTCGCCGGCGTCCCGCACGTCTTCGGCCCCGGCGTCGAGGGCGGTCAGCATGACCTCGTCCTCGTCACCCGCAGCCAGGATGAGACCCTTCTGCTCGAACAGGTATCCCACCGATCCGGGCTCTCCGAGGTTGCCGTTGTGACGTGTGAAGGCCGATCGCACGTCGGACGCGGCACGATTCCGATTGTCTGTCAACACCTGAACATAGAGAGCGACGCCACCCGGGCCGTAACCCTCGTAGAAGAACTCTTCGTAGGCAGCGCCCTCCACCTCGCCGGTGCCACGTTTGATGGCGCGGTCGATGTTGTCGTTGGGCATCGAAGCCGCCTTCGCCTTCTCGACGGCGGTGGCCAACGACGGGTTGAATTCGATGGCTCCCCCACCTTCGCGGGCGGCTACCTCTATCGCCTTGGCGAGTTTGCCGAACAGCTTGCCGCGTGCGGCGTCCTGTCTGCCCTTGCGGTGCTTGATGTTCGCCCATTTCGAGTGACCAGCCATCAGGACCTCACGTGAGCTCTAGAAGCATCTCGTGGATGCGTCCATCGCCGGTCAGCTCGGGGTGGAACGAAGTGGCCAATATGCGATCGTGCCTAACCATCACCGGATGCTCGTCGACTTGCGCCAGCACTTCCACGTCTCCCCCTACCTTCTCGATCCAGGGCGCCCTGATGAAGACGGCGTGGAACGGCGAGGAGAGGCCGGCGATGTCGAGCTCCGCTTCGAACGACTCGTTCTGACGCCCAAATGCGTTGCGTCGAACGACGACGTCGAGAGCACCGATCAATGGCTGGTCGCCCTCCATGACGGCACCCGCGAGGAGGATCATCCCCGCACAGGTCCCATAAACCGCAAGACCGTCATCTATCGCGGTGCGTAACGGCTCCAGTAGCCCGAACCTGACAGCCATCTTGCCGATGGTCGTCGACTCGCCGCCGGGGATCACCAGCCCGGCGATGTCGGAGAGGTCTGCGGGTCTCTTGACGCTCACCGCCTCCACATCGAGTGTCTCGAGGATCGTCAGGTGCTCGCGCACGTCGCCCTGGAGGGCCAGGACTCCGATGCGCTTCATATCACCAGCCCCGTCGGGCCAACTGCTCCGCTTCGGAGAGCGTCTCCATCTCGAGACCGGGCATGGCCTCCCCCAGGCCTCGTGACACCTTGGCCACGACCTCGGGCTCGTTCCAGAAGGTCGTCGCCTCGACGATGGCTCGCGCGTAACCCTCGGGGTCAGAGCTCTTGAAGATCCCCGACCCGACGAAGACGCCGTCGACGCCAAGACCCATCATCAGGGCCGCGTCGGCCGGAGTGGCGATGCCACCCGCGGCGAAATTGACGACCGGAAGGGTCCCGCTGTCGGCGACCTCCTTCACCAACTCGTAGGGGGCACCCATATCGCGGGCCGCGGACATCAACTGCTCGTCGCCCATCGACGCGATCCGGCGCATCTCGTTGGTGACGGTGCGCATGTGACGGACGGCCTCGACCACGTTTCCGGTGCCGGCTTCGCCCTTGGTCCTGATCATGGCGGCACCTTCGCCGATGCGACGCAGCGCCTCGCCCAGGTTGCGGGCCCCACACACGAAGGGGGTCGTGAAGGCCCACTTGTCCACGTGATGCTCGTCGTCGGCAGGGGTCAAGACCTCCGACTCGTCGATGTAGTCGATTCCGAGAGACTGCAGGACCGCGGCTTCGGCGAAATGCCCGATGCGACACTTGGCCATGACCGGGATCGAGACCGCGTTCTGGATGTCTGTGATCATCGCGGGATCGGACATGCGGGCCACTCCGCCCTGTTTCCGGATATCGGCGGGCACTCGTTCCAATGCCATGACCGACACCGCTCCGGCCTCTTCGGCGATTTTGGCCTGCTCGGCGTTGACGACGTCCATGATCACGCCGCCTTTCAACATCTCTGCCAGCCCGCGCTTGACGCGATCGGTGCCTTTCTCCACGTGCAAAGCTCCTTTGGGGAAGCTGCAATTGTACCGCTCTGGCGCAATGACTCCTAAGAGAGGGCGTGTTCGTAGATGGAGTGATAGGCCGAGGCAACCTCGACCCAGTCGAAGGAGCGGGCCCGTGCCGTGCCACGAGTGGACATGAGCTCCCGGCTTTCCTGGCTCTCCAGAAGCGCTACGAGCCCGAGTCTCAATTGGTCGACGTCTCCTGCTGCGAAGTATCGAGCGGCGTTTCCCGCGACCTCACGAAACGAGGGGAGGTCCGATGCGAGGACGGGGGCACCGGCCGCCATGGCCTCGACGAGGACGATGCCGAAAGACTCCCCACCGAGATTCGGCGCGACATGCACTGAAGAAGAGTTGAGCACCTGGACCTTGGTCTCGTGCTCGACCCGCCCCATCCAGGTCACCCCTTCATGGTCTCGGGTTGCCCCCATGACCACGAGCTCGGCCTCATCGACGTCGTCGACCACTCTCGGCCAAGCCTCCAAGAGCACGTCGAGACCTTTGCGGCGCTCGTCGCGTCCCAGGAACGTCACCCGTCCCGGAACCCGTTCGATTTCTGCGCGAAACGCCCCGACATCTACGCCATTCGGGACGATCTGGATGTCGAGCTCGTCGGGCAACGGCGCGGCCGCCGTGGCAGACACGGCCGTCACCCGTCTCAAGTTCGGGCCCATGACCTTGCGTATCCCGGAGCGGAGAATCGAGTAGAAGCCGGTCCCGAGCGCACCGGGGGCGGCGTGAAAAGTCGCCACGACCGGTTTTCCCGCCCGCAACGCAGCCAACGAGACGAATGGCATCAGTGGTTCGTGGACGTGAAGCAGGTCCACTTCCTCGGCTGCTCGCTTGAGATCGGTCGAGACTCCCGGGTCGATCGACAGGGGAACCATCGAGCCGTTCGCCGGGAACGAGACCGTCCCGCCGAGATCGACACCGTCGATTCCGTCGGGAAGACCGGGAGCCATGACCAGCGTCTCCTCACCGATCGCCCGCAGAGCCACGGCCAGCCCCAAGACCTGGGCCTGGACACCACCCGGTTTTCCCAGGTCGTACGGGCACACCAGCCCGACTCGCATCAGGAGCTCGTCTCGATGTCCGATGGCCAGTTGGGCACCACCAGATGCCATTGATCCGGGGCAGCCCGGATGAGCTCCTCCAGATGGCCGGCGAGGTCCTCGGTGAGCTTTCTCACCCGTTCGCTCTTCGAGCCTTCCTCGGGCATCGGCACTGGCTTGCCCACGTCGACGCGGTAGCCGTCGCCCACGAAGTAGCAGCCGATCGGCAGCAACGGTGTCCCGGTGCGGACCGCCAGAGATGCAGGGCCGGGGGGCAGGGTCGTCTCCTCGCCGAAGAACTCCACGGAGACGCCCTTGCCAGTCAGGTCACGGTCACACAGGAGCGCTACCGCCTTGTTCTCTGCGATTGCTCGCTCGAGGTTCCGCATGACTTCGACCCGGCCGGTGGCGAGGACGATCTCGATGCCGAACTCGGCGCGCATCGACGTGAACCAATCGGTGATGCGCCGATTCGGCAAGACCTCCGCGACGGCAACGACCGGCACTCCATTGCTGACCGCCACCGGGGCCGCAGCCTCCCAATTCCCCATGTGCGGGAGGGCGAAAATCATCCCGTTCCCCGCGTCTCGAGCATTCAGGATGTTCTCCAACCCGATCACCTCGGTTTCGGCGAGGATCCCGGGCACACGGCGAGCCCGGGCCCAAAGAGCCTCGGCGTAGTAGCGCCCATAGGCCCGCATCACCTCCCTGGAGGCGCTATCGGCGTCCGACCCCTCGGGTAGCACCCTGCTCATGTGACGCCTCGCCATCTTCCGGCGGGGTGTGTCGACCTTCCCCCAAATGCCTCCGAAGACACG